>JACVQI010000148.1 GCA_015661095.1 Gammaproteobacteria bacterium | reverse complement strand
ATCTGCGTTATCTGGCGGGCCTGGACGCTACCGGCGTGACCAGCACCCTGAATGACTGGTATAACAGCCTCGACAGCGGTCTGCTGCAAGGGGTAGTGGCCTGGCCGGAAGCGGCGATCGCCTACAAATTATATGAAGTGGCGCCGTATATGCTCGATGTGCGCCTGGGCGCGGTCACCTCCATGGTGGTCAGCATCAACCGCCGCACCTATGAACGTCTGCCGCCGGAGGTCAGAGAGGTACTGGTGGCCACGGCCAAAGATTACCGGGACGTGCTGGCGCAGGATGCCGATCGGATGGGGGCGCACAGCCGCGCGGAATATCAACGGTTGGGCGGCACGATTATCGAATTGACACCGGCTGAACGCCAACAATGGGTCGCCAGGATCCCGAACATGGCCCAGGAGTGGGCGGCGGACCTGGAGCGGCGCGGGCTGCCCGGCCGGCAAATTCTGCAAGACTACATGGATACCATGCGCGCACACCAGCAACCGATCCTGCGCCACTGGGACCGTGAGTGATGACTAAGCGCAAAATCGTCCGTGTGTTCCTGGCCTGGGTCTCCGGACTGAGCGGTGCCGGCACGTGCCTGATCTTCGCTGTCATGGTGTTAATCAACGTCGATGTCGTGTCCCGGTTGCTGTTGAATGCGCCGATCAGCGGCGTGACCGAACTGGTTGAGCTGTCGATCGTCTGTATCGTGTTTCTACAGATCAGTGACGCGATCCGCGGCGGCAAATTGATCCGATCGGACAGTCTCCATGCACGGCTCCTGTCGCGCGCGCCGGCCGCCGGCCATGCGCTGGCGGCATTATTCGATCTGGCCGGGGCGTTGTTTTTCACGGCCATACTGTACGGTTCCGTACCACGTTTGCTGGAAGCCTATCGGGCCGGATATTACGCCGGCAACGTCGGCCTCTTCACCATGCCGGTCTGGCCGATACGGCTGGTACTGGTGATCGGCTGTGTTACGGCGATCCTGGTGTTTCTGCAATTTGCCTGGCGGCATCTGGTGGCAATTCAAAAACCAGAGTCCGGTTCCACATGACTCCCATAGTCATCGGACTGCTATCTGTGCTGGCCATTCTGATCCTGATCTACAGCGGGATGTACGTCATGGTCGCTCTCGGTCTGGTATCGTTTATCAGCGTCTGGCTGATCCGCGGCAGTTTCGATGCGCCGGTTTATCTGGTGACGCTGGCGGCCTCCAGCAGTCTTGAGGATTATATCTTCGGTGTGATCCCGCTGTTTGTGTTGATGGGACTGTTGGTCAGTCACAGCGAAGTGGGCCGGGATATCTATGCTGTCGCCAACCAGTTACTGCGCAATGTGCGCGGCGGGCTGGGCATAGCCACGGTCGTGTCGAATGCCGCCTTCGCCGCCATCACCGGGGTCAGTATCGCCTCGGCCTCCGTGTTTACGCGCGTGGCCGTGCCCGAGATGATGCGCTTCGGTTACCGGCCGCGCTTCGCGGTCGGAGTGGTCGCCGGCAGTTCGGTGCTCGGCATGCTGATCCCGCCCAGTGTGCTCCTGATTATCTATGCCATTATCACCGAACAATCCGTCGCCGCGCTGTTTACGGCCGGTATCGTACCGGGCCTGGTTCTGTCACTGGCCTACATCATCCTGATCGTTGGCCTGGCATACTTTTATCCCGAGTACGTGGGCGGTCATCATCATTTCCCGGATACACAGTCGCAACCGCCGGACATGAGCATCACCGAGATGTTGCGTAAGATTTCCCCGCTGGTGATCCTGATACTGCTGGTGCTGGGCGGGATTTATGGCGGCATTTTCACGCCGACCGAGGCCGGCGCCGTTGGCGCCCTGGGTGCGCTGATCATTGCGTTCCTGAAACGCCGGCTGAATCGACGCACGCTCTGGCAGGCGCTGATGGAGACCGGCCAGATCGTGGCCTCCATCCTGATGTTGATCGTCGCGGCCACCATGTACAGTCGCATGCTGGCCATCTCCGGCCTGCCCAATGAACTCGGTGAATGGCTGACGCATCTGAACATCGGCCTGTACGGCATCCTGGCTATTTACGTGCTTATCCTGATCCTGCTCGGCACCATCCTGGATACCACCTCCATCATTCTAATCATGGTGCCATTATACTTACCAGTGCTTGCACCCTTTCATGTGAACCTGATCTGGTTCGGTATTATCACCGTGGTCGGCGCGGAGATTGGCCTGCTGACGCCGCCGCTGGGGATCTCCTGTTACGTTATCAAGGCGACCCTCGCAGACGACCGCATCAGTTTGTATGACATCTTTGCCGGCGCTTTTCCGTATGCCGTAATCATGCTATTAGTGCTGATATTGCTGATCATGTTTCCATCTTTGAGTCTGGTATTGTTGTAATATTTATTTAAATCGAGAGAGGAATAACCATGAAGAACAAAACAGAAAAACTGAAGGGGATGTTTGCTCTATGCTGCTTCGCTTTGCTGGGATACAGCGGCGCCGGTTTGGCCGCTGACGATTGTCAGCCTGACGGCGAACTCAACTATATTTGTGGTCTCCAGAATTCCGAGGATATCCTGCCACTGGGCAAGACCGACTGGCTGCTCTCCTCCGGCATGGACGGACAGTTTTCAAATACGCAGATTACGGGACACATCTATCTGGTTAATCGACTCGAGAAGACTGCTGAAGTTTTTTTCCCCGGCGCCAGTACGGCGTATAACCAGGACAAAGTCATGTTCGCCGGCTGTCCCGGCCCGGTGAATCCGGAAAAATTCTCCAGCCATGGTCTGGCACTGCGCGAGCAGTCCAGCGGAATATACCGGCTGTATATGACCAGTCATGGCGAACGCGAAGCGATTGAAGTTTTTGACATCGATGCCAGGGGCAAGAAACCCGCCATTACCTGGGTGGGATGTGTTTTGTTGCCGGAAAAAACCTGGGCGAACAGTGTAGTCATACTGGCGGACGGCGGCTTCGTCGCCACCAATTTCATGGACCCGACGGTGCCAAACATCTTCGCAGAGATTCTGCAGGGTAAGATCTCCGGTTTTGTTTACGAATGGCATCCCGGTGACGCCGTGGCGGTGGTAGAGGGTACCGAACTGTCCGCCCCCAATGGCATAGCGTTGTCTGCGGATGAACGCTGGATGTACGTCAACGCCTTCGGCACCCGCGAAGTAGTCCGTTACGATCGCACGGCGAACCCGATTACCAAACAATCCATAGCAGTGCCCGTCGCGCCGGACAACATCCGCTGGGGTGATGATGGCATGCTGTATATTGTCGGTATGAATTATGTCGCCCCCGCCGATTGCGCCAGCCCGCCTTGTTCGACCGGCTGGTCGGTGTTCAGTATCGATCCAGACACCCTGGCGGCAAAACGGGTGGCCGGCGCCGATCAAACCGTCGCCTTGCAGGGCGCAAGCGCGGCCGTACTCGCGGGGAAAGAGATCTGGATTGGAACTTACAATGGCACTAGGATCGGCTATCTTTTAAAACAGTGAAAAGTAAAAAGTTGAAAGCGAAAAGAAATTAAGACGCAGATTTTTGAAGATTAACGAACCTTATTTATCCGTAATATTTTTCAACGCCTCTCGCCGGCTTAGTTTGCTGAGCCGGTTTTTGTGTGCGGCGGCGTAGCGAACGATTTCCCGGCTGTCATGCCAGGCATAATCCCGCAGGGCCCAGCCTATGGCTTTTTGCAGGAAGAATTCACCGGAGTCTAAAGAAGGTTCAATACATCGATAGAGTAAATCAAGATTGGTTTTGTCTTTCAATCGTAATTGACTGAGTATGGCCGCGCGGCGCTTCCAGACATCATTACTGTGAGACCATTGCAGCAAAACGGTATTCATCTGTTTGGGGAACCGGGACAGAAGATAACGAAGACGATGGGCGGCAATGGGGTCGACCAAATCCCACCAGGCGCCGGTTACGATCATTTCCTCATAAAGCGGTAAGGTGTCCAGGGTTTGAAAACAGCTATATTTACGCTCATCGCATAAATGAATTGCGCAATGGCGTTCTTCCCTGAACCTGGCGCCACGCCATAAAGCCGAAACGGTTTCTTGCCAATGAGCGAAATCATTAAGCGGGAATGTTTGAAAAACAGCTTTGCAGGTTGTCCGTAACGCCTTGGCCTTTATACCATATAAAGGCAGCGCTGATTTAACATATGCTTGCCCCCGTGCCGCCAATTCGGGATTGGCCTGGGATTGCAGTTCATGCCGTAAAGCGGTAATTAATTTTCGCGAGACTGTCATGCATTTGTAACTTTGCTTTTACGGTTTGTATTTTTCGCCTAACGACTCAATATCCGCGATATCTTTTTGTCTGCCCGTCGCGCGTTTATTCACGATAAATTGTTCCCGGCCGATAAAGTTCACCGGCACACCTCCACAATTACCTGGAAGCTTTCCGGCTTCGGCCTCTTTCCATGTTACACCGCTGATTGAAGTAATCGTAGGGTGGGAACGTAGTTTGTGCCCACGCGGATAAAACTGGACCTTGCCGCCGGGAGACGCGGATTACGCCACGCGGTGGAGCCTGATAATAAGTCAGGCAAGTTTTGCCAGCGCTTTTCGCGTGGGCACAGAAGTCGTGCCCACCCTACTGGCTTATAACGCCAGAAATTCCCGTATGACGGCATCGCCAACTTCCGGTGTTTTATGGCTGCCGCCCATGTCTTTGGTCCGGATTTTTCCCGCCGCCAGGACTTTTTTGACAGCCTGCTGCACATCTGCGGCGGCCTGTTCTTGCCCTATGTGATCGAGCAGCAGGCGCGCGGATTCGATGGCGGCGATCGGATTAACAATGTTCTTGCCCGCGTATTTCGGCGCCGATCCGTGGATGGGTTCGAACATGGAGGGGTAGGTTTTTTCGGGATTGATATTGCCGCCGGCGGCGAAGCCCATCCCGCCCTGCAGCATGGCGCCCAGATCGGTGATGATATCGCCGAACAGATTGGAGGCGACGATGACATCGAAGTTCTGCGGATTCTTGACGAACCACATGGTCATGGCATCGACCAGCGCCATATCGGTTTTTATGTCCGGGAATTCGCTGGCGATTTTGTCGAACACGGAATCCCAGAACACCATGGAGTAGTTCAGGGCGTTGGACTTGGTGCAGTTGGTCACCAGACCAACGGGCGCCTTCTCGCCCAGCTTTTTCCGTGCCTGCTGGAAGGCATAGCGCATGACCCGCTCGCAGCCTTTCTGGGTGAAGATGGCGTTCTGGATGGCAAAGCCATCGGGAGTGCCGAGTTTGAAAAACCCGCCCATGGAGGAATATTCGCCCTCGGTGTTTTCGCGGATTACGACCATGTCGACGGTTGCAGGCGTGGCTGTCCGGATCGGGGTATCGACGCCGGGGTATAACTGGATGGGACGCAGATTGACGTATTGATCGAAGCCCTTTCTGATTTGCAGCAACAGCGTCAGGGAGATATGGTCCGGCACTTTGGCGGCGTCGCCGATGCAACCGAGAAAAATCGCATCGCACCCTTTCAGTACGTCGAGGAGATTC
>JACVQI010000022.1 GCA_015661095.1 Gammaproteobacteria bacterium | reverse complement strand
CGGCCGGCCTGATCATTAACAGCAAGGAGCAGGAACAGGGTGTGTACCACATTACCTTTAATAACGCCGGCACGGAGCAGGGTGGTTGGACATCCAAACTGAAAAAACTCAAATTCTGGGGGGATGACAAACCGAAGGGAACCAACTACCAGATTGCCCTTACCGGCGTGGGTGACAAAACCGAGCTGGTATTGCTGGATGAAGGCGGCGCATGGGTGAGCAGCGAAACCGCCAAACCCCTCCTTAATATAATCCAGACGCACTACAACAATTTTTAAAATAGTTCTGGCGTGGTCTCCACTAATCAGACTTCGTTGTAATGATAGTGGTCCGGATGCGGCGCAACGACAAAATCTCCAGGAGTAATTTTATTCGCCACTTCCCTGTGGCTCACCTTACAGGCCATCCTGCGTTACAGGATGTTCAAAACCCGTTACATATGGTTTTGTGGATAGCCAGAGGTTGGCCCGGAGAGCTGAGTACAGGGATGGAATCCGCAAATCCGGGGAACCGTGTTTAACACCCTCCCGCAATTCTTTTTGTCTCAATCCTGCTTACAATATTTGTGTATCACCAAAATTCCTGTTCACTCCATCCAGATAATATTTACCACATAATGACGACGAGCATTAACGGCTGGATATTATTTACGTTGTGTGCAGACCCGGTATAATCCATGCAGGCGACTGATCCAACCCCGGCGATTATGACCACAGATCAAATCATACCCCGTGATATTCGTTTCAACGTATCGCGCTACGCGACGCGTAACTGGCTTTGCGGCGATCCGGATCAGACGGCTTTTGTTGACGGCCTGTCCGCCCTGCTACCGGAAGGAGAGCGATACTTCGTCAAAGCAGTGCGTCACTACCAAGACAGCATTACCGATCCCGACCTCAGGGAACGGGTAACCCGGTTCGTTGCGCAGGAGACAAATCATAGCCGTGAACATATCGATTACAATAACGGTATGCGCAACCTTGGATATAACGTCGATGTCATGGAAGCCAGGCTCCGAGCCAAACTGGACATTACCAAAAGTCCACTGGTGCGGTTGGCTGTTACCTGCTGTATCGAGCATTTCACCGCCATATTTTCCGATCAGGTTCTCAGGCACAGTTCTTATCTGGAGCGTGCGCCGGTCGCTTACCGGGAAATCTGGCAATGGCATGCGCTGGAGGAACTGGAGCACAAAGCCGTTCCGTTCGATGTATTCACATTCGTGACCCGCGACATGCCGGCCTGGAAACGCTATGTGTTTCGCACCGCAGTCATGCTTAAACTAACGAAAAATTTCATTGTCCAGCTATACAGTAATGTCCGGGATATATTCCACACGGACGGCAAGAAATTAACGCTGATGACATGGATCCGGTGGTTATGGAAGATGGCTTATAACCCGGGGCTGGTCCGGCGCTCACTGCCAAACTATTTCAGGTATTATCTGCCGGGATTTCATCCGGAAGACTGTACCGACAAGGAGTTGATGCAAAGATGGAGGGAAAACTATCACCCGGCGGCTGTTACCGAGAATCAGTAAAGAAACCTGTTACAACGCAAATGAAACATACCGGCAGCAGGCTGTTCAAAAAATTCCTCGACGCTTTAACCAGCGGCAGTTTCGCGCCGGGGATCCAGAAATCCATCTGGAAACACTGGTATCAATTGCTGACACGCTACTGGCGGAATGATGACTGGTGTTTCATGAACTACGGCTATTTGCCTGAAGCCGGGACACCACAACTCCACCTGGAAGAGCGGGATGAAAAGGACCGTTGTTTCATCAGCCTCTATCAGCATGTTCTCAACGGCATACCGGTATCGGGTCTGCGTCTGCTGGAGGTCGGTTCGGGCAGAGGCGGCGGTTCTGCCTATATCGCTAGATATCTCGGACCGCGTGAGATGGTCGGCGTGGATTTCGCGGCCACATCGGTAGCCTTGTCGAACCGGTTGCACAGCCATGCAGACATCCTGAGATTTGTCGAGGGCGATGCGGAAGCGCTACCATTTGATGATAGCGCCTTCGATGTAGTGCTGAATATCGAATCGTCCCATTGTTACGCGGACATGTCACGTTTCGTGGCGGAGGTTTCCCGCGTGCTTAAACCAGGCGGCTATTTCGCATGGGCAGACATGCGCGGGCCGGAGATGATGAGTGCTACGGAACGGGTATTTACCCATCCGGAACTGCTGCTGATCCGCGCTGAGAATATAACGCCGGGCGTGATTCGCGCCCTCGATGCAGTCCATGATCGCAAACTGGAACTGATCAGAAAAGTCTGGATGATGCGCCCGCTATTGCATGAGTTCGTCGGAGCCCGGGGTTCATTGTTATATAACGGACTCAAGTCAGGCAAAGTCATCTATCTCACCAGGACCTTTCAAAAACGACAGGGATCGTAGCGCTGTTGCTGCATAGTGGAATCCGGGGAGCCAGCCGTCGCACACTCCTTGATATTGTTATATCAATCCCTTTTACAATATCCCCTGGATTCCGTTTCACTACATCCTGGCTATACACTTACTGGTCAAAGCAGTAAGTGGTTAGTAGCCATGTTGTCACCAGATCACGCTTCCAGACCGACCTGAAATGCTTAGCATCACTAGCGTATCAACACGTGCGAAATCTATCTCTTTTTCACATGCCGAATGAGCCGCCGGCGCTTTGCTGTTTGCCGCTTGCTGAGCTCATTCTTTTTGCCGGCATAGGGATTGGTACCGCTCCTGAATTCGATTAAGACCGGCGTGCCGATCAGCTTCAACTTTTTCCGGAATACATTGGCCAGATAACGTTGGTAAGCCATAGGCACATGTTCAATCTGGTTGCCATGGATGATGATGCGGATGGGATTGTGGCCGCCGAGATGGGCGTATCGCAGTTTGATCCGCCGGCCGCGCACCAGTGGTGGCTGATGCGTAGCCAGAGCGGCTTCGAGTATTTCCGTCACCTGCGAGGGTTTACTCTCGAGGGTCTGGGCCTTGCCAATCCGGTCGATGTCCTGAAACAGTTTTCCGACACCGGTGCCATGCAGCGCGGAAATAAAGTGAATTACGGCATAATCCGCGAAGTCCAGTCTGCGATCGAGTTGCTTTTTGACAGTTTGCTTCTGATCGTTTCCCAGGCCATCCCATTTGTTGAACGCCAGCAACAGCGACTTGCCGCTTTCCGCGGTCAAGCCCAGCAGGGTCAGGTCCTGATCGGTCAGTCCTTCCGTTGCGTCGATGACCAGTATGACCACCTGCGCCTGGTCCAGTGCTTCGAGAGTCTTAACGACACTGAGTTTCTCCACAGTGTCGCTGATGCGGGCCCGGCGCCGCACGCCCGCGGTATCGATCAGGACATAATGCCGATCCTGCCGTTGAAAGGGGATCCGGATGCTGTCACGAGTAGTGCCCGGTTGTTCAAAGGTCAACATGCGATCCTCCCCCAGCAAGCGGTTAATCAAGGTTGATTTTCCAACGTTGGGCCGGCCGATAATACCGATACGCAAACCTTCCGGCATCTCTTCCGACGGGACCGCCGCTAATGGAAAATCCTGCATCACAGTCTCCATCAATGCGGCGATACCAGAGCCTCTTTTCGAGGATATTGCGATCGGTGTGCCCACACCGAGGGCATGAAATTCCGCCGTCACCGCATGCTTGTCCAATCCTTCGCTCTTGTTGACCAGTAGATACACGGGTTTATTCAACTGCCGCAGTTTCTTCACCAGCGATTCATCCACCGGCGTCAATCCGTCGCGGCCATCTACCAGCCAGAATACGGCATCGGCTTCCGTCATGGCGGTGAATGACTGTTTTTCCACACCGTCCGCCAGAGCCGGGTTGGTCGCGCCGCTGTCATGCAGTCCACCGGTATCGATCAGGATGAATCTCCGCTCGGCGAACTCGGCAAAACCGTACTGACGATCACGCGTCATCCCGGGCTGGTCCGACACCAGGGCATTACGGGAACGGGTAAGATGATTGAATAGCGTGGATTTGCCCACGTTCGGGCGACCGACGATAGCGATAGTAATAGCCATAATTATTATTTAAAACACAGAGGACACATTGAAAAATAGTCAAAAGTCAAAAGTTGAAAGCACAAAGTACTATTTTATAAAAACTTTATACTTTTTACTTTCCACTTTTTACTTATTATCAACGATAGGTATAGGCAGCCAGTGTGCCATCGCTGCTGTAGGCATAGAGATATTTTCCCAACACCACCGGCTTGACGATGATTCTATCCTTGGTGATCCGGGTACGGGCCACGAAATCGCCGGTATCCTTAGATAACCAGTGCAGATAGCCTTCGACGTCGCCGACGACGATATAATCACCAACTATGGAAGCCGCGGTTGCCTCTCTGGCATGCAGCTTTTCCTGCTTCCAGATTGAATTACCAGTGTAACGATCTAACGCCCAGATATGGCTGTCTTCATCAGTTATGTAGATGTTATTGTCGTCAGCACTGAAGCCGGCATAAGAGGAAACATCCCGCCGCCATGACTCGCGGCCTGTTTCCATATTAATGGCGACCAGATCACCGCGGTAAGTTGCGACATAAATCACACTCTTCATTACCACGGGTGTTGAATCGATATCGACCATGCGTTCGATATCCGTGACGCCGCGTGACTCCGTTATCGGGGCTTCCCATAACAATCTGCCGGTCTGAAGTTCCAGCGCCGCCAGTTGACCACCGTCGGAACCGGCGATAACAATATCGTCGACGATGACCGGGGCGCTGGTTCCGCGCAATGTCAGATTGGGGACGGTACGATCATGGTTCCAGAGATGCTTGCCGCTACGCCCGTCCAATGCGAAGATTTTGCCATCAAGGGTGCGGACTATGACGATATTATTGTGGCGCTGTGGCGCTGACAGTACCTCACTGGTCACATTGGCACGCCAGAGCTCTTCACCCTTATCGGCGGAATAGGCGATAACCCTGCCCTCGCTGGTGCCTATCAGGATGGTGTTTTCTCCATAACCCGGGCCACCGGTAATGGTTTCTGATTCGGCTTCAGACCAGAATTTCAATTTGCTGTCGCCGATATCTTTCATATCCTTGGCCCAGATCGTATCGCCATTTGTGGCATCCAGGCATTTAATCCGGCCGAAGACATCAACCACATACAAGCGCTGATTGACGATAATCGGGGCCAGATTCAAATACTGTTCCTTCGTCCCACTGCCGGTACTTTCGGACCATAGTTCAATAACATTCAATCCCTGCTTGAATTCAACCAGTGGCGCCGGCGGCTCGGCGTTGTCTTTATCGCTTTTCAGGTAGCTGCCCAGCTTTTCCGTCATGCTGCAACCGGCCAGCAGGCCGAGACATATGAGAAATATAATACGGTACATCATGATTGCGGCTTATTCCGCCGACCGGCCCAAATCATCCAGTTTCAATTCCAGGATCGCGGTGTCCAGTTTGGCCGATTGCCGATTGCTCAAGGCCTGTTCATACAAGGCTCGGGCGCCGTCCGGGTCGCCTTGCTGCTTTAAAATATCGGCCTCTTCCTCGTCGTAACTGGCGGCAAAATCGCCCTGGTCACTGACCTTGAGAATAGCGCGGGCCTCATCATACTTCTGTTGAAATGCCAGTGCCCTGGCCAGACGCAGGCGGATTATGTGCTCGAGGCCGGTTTCCTGGTTATTATCCAGCGCCCACCTGAGATGGCCGACCGCGGCTTCATAGTCATTCGCCTCCACCGCCTGCCCGGCATCGATTAACTTCACCAGTACTGCATAGGCGGTGGTGCCGTAATCCTCAATAATCTTGTTGCTGATGACACGGGTTTCATCTTTGGCGGTGTCGCTGTTAATGATTTTTAAAACATTCTGATACAGCTCGGAAGCCGATTCCACCTGTTGTCTCCTGTAATCCTGCCAGGCACGCCAGCCGAATATGGCGACCAGCCCGAGAATCACACCGGTAACGATGGAATTGCCGTTCTCATCCCACCACTTGCGGATGCTCTCGACCTGTTCGTCATCTGATTTATATACGTCCAAGGAAATCTCCAACTTAAGGAAGCTCTGATTAATCGGAGCTTCCGGCGGTATATGGATGTATCGCCATTTTTCAATCACAATATGTAATTGAAAAATGTGAGGGAAATGACAACCGCGTTTTCATTTCCCGCCTCTGATTTATTCATGAATGAATAAATCAGAGCATGCTTAAATATAAACGGGGCATTATACAGTTTACCCGCATGCTGCATAAGCCCAGACTTGCTGAAAATTATGGATGTTGGGGTGTTACAATCCCAAAGCCAGCTGCAGGGCCGGGATCAAGCCGTCCCAGCCGACCTCCACCTGTGGTGCGTCCTGGCGGAGTGGTTTAATCGCTATCATTTCCTGTTTAACTTCTGCCTCGCCGAGGATTAAGGCCAGACGGGCGCCCGACTTGTCCGCTTTCTTGAACTGGCTTTTGAAACTGCCGCCACCGCAATGCAGCACAACACGCACCGGCAGTTGATCGCGGATCCGCTCCGCCAGGCTGATCCCGGCAGCCACGGCATGCTCGCCGGCCACGATGAAATACACATCCGGACCATCCGCATGCGTGGCAACGACACCGACTAATTCCACCAGCCGTTCCAGACCCAATGCAAAACCGATCGCGGGAGTCGGTTTGCCGCCAAAATGTTCCACCAGACCATCGTAACGACCGCCGGCGCAAATCGTTCCCTGCGCGCCTAACCGATCAGTGCTCCATTCGAACACCGTTTTGTTGTAATAATCCAGACCTCGGACCAGCCGGGGATTGACGACGAATTTGATATCAGCCCCGGTCAACAAAGCCTGCAAAGCGGAAAAATGGGCGCTGGATTCCGGATCGAGATGGTCTGTCATCACGGGTGCATTACCAATCAACTCCTGCATAGCGGGATTCTTGCTATCGAGTATGCGTAAGGGGTTATTTTGCAGACGGTTGCGACTGTCCGCATCCAGCTGATCCTGGTTGGCGGTAAAGTAATCAACCAGTACGCGCCGATAGTTTTGCCTGGCCACTGACGTCCCCAGGGTATTGAGCTGCAAGACCAGGCCCGGCACGCCCAGGTCCCGCCAGATGCGGGCAGACAGCAGGATGATTTCCGCATCGATGTCCGGGCCTTCCAGACCGAAAACCTCAACGCCGACCTGATGAAATTGCCGCGTCCTGCCCTTTTGCGGCTGTTCCCGTCGGAACATCGGTCCCATATACCAGAGACGCAAGGCATTTTGTTGCAACAGTGAGTTTTGCAAAACAGCACGGACACAGCCGGCGGTACCTTCCGGGCGCAGGGTCAGACTGTCATCGCCCTGATCGGTAAAGCTGTACATTTCCTTGGAGACGATATCGGTTGCTTCACCGATCGAGCGTTTGAATAGTTCGGTCTTTTCGACGACCGGGAAGCGGATTTCCCGGTAACCATAGCGTTCCAGGATATGGATGATCCGGTTCTCGACGGCCCGCCAGCGCGAGGTATCATCCGTCAGGATGTCGTGCATCCCCTTGATGGACTGAATTCTGTCAGTCAAAAGATTATGCTCCCGGGATGGCGGCCACGCCGCGGCAACTGATGTGACTCATTTTAGATACGAGCTAATCACCCAGGGTAAAACGGGCAATCCCCCTGGTGGTAACTGGCGCCGGATCGAATGGTTTGTTATTGAATTCAAGTATCACGCCCTGTGCGTTACCCAGTTCGACCTGGAACGGGGCAGTGCCTGTTAAACGTATCTCCTCGCCGGTACGGGCCAGATCCTGGTAAACCTGATTATTGAACCGGTCGATAATTTCAATCCAGCAGTCCGCATTCAATTTCAGATAGATGGTGTCGGGTCCGGGTACGGCACTCATGTCACTGCCAGTCTGTACAACGGGAACGGCAGTAGTTTCGCTTGCCGTGACTGCAGCGGCTGGTACGACCGGAGTTTCGCTTGCCATGACTGCAGCGGCTGGTACGGCCGGAGTGTCGCTTGCCGTAACTTCGCCGACCGGTTCCGCGACAACGGCAACCTCGGTCGGGAGGGGACTGTCAGTGCCGGATACCACCGGTGCTGCACTGGTAAGCTCGGGTGGTAGAGGTGCCATCTCGACACCGGTGGCCGCGGAATTAGCCGGTATGGTATCGAGGATTTCCGTCGTCGTATCCGTGGGAGTGCTTATCGTTTCGACGGCGGGTTGTTTAACCACAGGCTCCTGAACGGCGGCCACTCTGAAAGTGTTGATTAATGAAAAATCACTCTGCCGCCACCAGATTAACAGCAACAACCCCAGGATAAAGGTAATCAGATAGGTAAAGGCCTTGACCGGTTTATCACTGCTGCTGACCTGGGTGGAATGTTTGACATCCGGAATAATTTCCGGCGGCGCCAGCGCCTCACTCTGATACAGGGCAATGATTTCATCGCTGTTCACGCCCAGTAGTTTGGCGTAATTGCGCAGATAACCCCGGATATAGGTATCGGCGGGAATAACCCGATAATTATCAGCTTCCAGTGCCTCAATTATTTTAGGATCCAGGCGCATCTGCCCGGCAACCTCTTGCACCGACAGATTTTTTTTATCGCGTAATTGCCTCAGGACAGCGCCAGCCTTGAGTTGGCCTTCGGTTGGTTCAGTGGCAGTCATCGTTAACGTACACCTGACTGTTCCAGCAGCCCGGCCTCCCGGGAATCGGGAAAGGAATTCCTTAATAATACGGCATAACTGGATACAGCATCCGTATCACCCAGTTCCCGCTCGATCTGGATCCCGAGCCAGAGTGATTTGGCAGTATGCTTGGCCACCCCCAGATAGCGTTGAAAGTAGCCACGCGCACTTAGATAGTTTTTACTTTCCAGACTGAGTTCTGACATCTTGATCAGGGCTTCCGGCATCAGCGGATTCATTTCCAGCGCCTTGCGAAAAAAACCATCGGCGGCGGTTCTGTTACCAGCATTCGTGGCGCAACTCCCGGCATTGTAATAGGCGATTTCCGGGGTATCGTACAACGGGTTGGCGCCTGCACGCATAAACAAGGCTTCCGCCTGGTCATGCTTTTTCTGCGAACACAGGAACTGGCCGTAGTTGTTCAAGGTATAAGGATCATTGCCATTCAGGCTCAGGGCCTTCTTGAAACTGCTTTCGGCGGCGGAATTTTCACCGAGCTGCTGATACAACATACCCAGCATGTTATAGGTACCGTTATAACCAGGATCCATCTGCCGGGCCCGCTCCAGCCGCTCCAGAGCCTTCTCATAATTACCCTGGCGCATGTATTCAACGCCGAGACTGATATTCGCGGTGACTGCTTCGGAAGTTACATCCGTCGGTCGCAGGTTGCTGTTGCCACCGGTGGTGCCATTGCACGACAGCATCCCCGGCAGCAGAATTATAATTAACAGTAAGTTGTGTTTCATACCCTGTTTTCCAGCAATTGCTTCTGTAACCGTTGAGCGCGCGGCAGCACCTGCCCAACGAGTTGACCGCAAGCCGCATCAATATCATCGCCTCTGGTTTTACGCGTGATAGTGATATAGCCGGCGTCGATCAGAATATCACGGAATCGGTCAATTGTGACCATGGCCGGACGAGTATAGCCCGACCCGGGGAAGGGATTAAACGGAATCAGGTTGATCTTCGCCGGGATCCCCCTGAGGCAGGCGCATAACTGCCGGGCCATCTCGGCACTGTCATTGACGTCCTGTAACATGACATATTCGAAAGTAATCGAATCGCCCCTATGTTGTTCCGCGTAATTTTTACAGGCCGCCATCAATTCCCGGATGGGGTATTTGCGGTTGATCGGCACCAGGATATCCCGCAATGCGTCGGTGGGAGCGTGCAGTGAGATCGCCAGACTGATGTTACTTGCTGCCGCCAGTTTGTAGATACCCGGCACCACGCCGGAGGTGCTCAGGGTCACCCGCTTGCGCGCCAGATTAAAACCCAAATCATCGGTCATCAATTCAATAGCAGCGAGGACATTGTCAAAATTCAACAACGGTTCACCCATACCCATCATGACCACATTGGTGATGATGCGCCGGCGTTCGCCCTCGAAATAGCCGAGCCGCTGATTTGCCAGCCACAGTTGACCGATGATCTCCGCCACACTCAGGTTGCGGTTGAAGCCCTGCTTGCCGGTCGCGCAAAAGCTGCAATCCAGCGCGCACCCCACCTGCGAGGAGATGCACAGCGTACCGCGGTCCGGCTCCGGGATAAACACACTCTCAATGCAATTCCTGTCGTCTACACGCAGCAACCACTTTATGGTGCCATCCGTGGAGATTTGTTCAGTCACGATCTCGGGCAGATCAAAGCGGATGGTTTGTTTCAGTTGTTGACGCAAGACTTTGCTCAGATTGGTCATGCCGTCCACATTGGTAACGCCGCTGTGGTACATCCACTTCATGATCTGCGCCGCGCGGAAGGGCGACTCCGCCATGCCGGTGAAATATTCCCGCATGGCAGCCTGATTCAATTCGAAGAAGTTTACCTGGTCATTATCTGGTTCGAGCACAGATTTCCTCGAGTTTGAAAAATAACTTGATTTCGATTTCAGCATTTTCCAGGCTGTCCGAACCGTGTACGGCATTCTCCCCCTGGTCGCCGTTCACGTCGCAAAAATCCGCCCGGATCGTTCCGGGAGCGGCATTCTTCGGGAAGGTGGCCCCCATCAGGTCACGGTTGCGTAAAACCGCATTGTCGCCTTCCAGAACCTGCACCAGTACCGGTCCGGAAGTCATGAAATCAATCAGTTCTCGATAAAACGGGCGGTGGCTGTGTACCGCATAAAATTTCGCGGCCTGTTCCCTGGTCAGGCGCAGCATCCTGGCGGCGACGATTTTCAGTCCGCCCTTTTCAAAGCGCGAATAGATTTCACCGATGACGTTTTTCGCCACGGCATCGGGCTTGATGATCGATAGTGTTCGTTCTTGTGACATTGATTAACTACTCCGTTAATGGCTGGCAAGCCTGGGCGGCGCGATTATAAGCCATTTCGCGGTCAGGTGTCAGGCGTGATTTCCGTACCTTGCAGCAACCAGGCGCTGATTGCCCGCACCTGCACAATACCGTTTATCTCCCGCACCGGAAATGTCGGCGTGTCTTCATAGGCCGGTGGCGACAGGGCGGCGCCAGTCCTGATGCAAAATTTGGCGCCGTGATGCGGGCAGGTTATTTTGCCGTCAGCGATCTGGTCAGCAGAATCCAGTTCCGGGAGTACCAGCGGAGAACCATCGTGTGTGCAGAAATTCCTGATGGCGAAAAACTCGCCATCCAGATTAAAGACCGCAACCTCCTCATTATGGATATCAACAACACGGACAGTGCCCGGCCGTAATTCATCAAGAGTGCCGACATCAACCCATTCTGACATTCTGATAATACCCGGGATCGCTTATAGCGGGTTGCTTGTAACTTGTAGCTTATGGCTTATAGCTAATTAAAACATACCCAATTCCAGGCGCACAGACTCTGTCATCTTGTCCTGGTTCCAGGGCGGATCAAAGGTCAATTCCACGTTAACCTCCGTGACGCCGGGAATCGCCTGGATTTTGTTGCGGACATCAGCGGCGAGAAATTCCCCCATGCCGCAGCCGGGCGCGGTCAGGGTCATAACAATTTCAACTTTATGACCACCTTCATTCAGTTTACTGATCCGGCAATCATAGACGAGGCCAAGGTCGACGATGTTGTAGGGGATTTCCGGGTCATAGCAGGTGCGCAATTCCTGCCAAACGATTGCTTCATCCAGGGAACCGTCCGCCAGCGTCGTATCGGCGCTGCTTATGATACGTTCCGCTACCGCAATGCCCAGGGTATCCGCATCACTGCTGCTTATCTGGGCCAGATTGCCGTTGATATTCACGGTATAGTTGCCGCCCAGCGATTGCGTGATGTACACCACGCTGTCTTTTTGCAGCTTTATCGGCGTGCCATACGGGATGAGAATGGCATCGCAATCTCTGACGAGAATGATCGGCTCATGCTCACGCATCGTCATTCTGTCGTCACCGTCGTTTGATCGCTGGTCAGCGCCGTATGCAGGGTATGCCAGCACAGGGTCGCGCACTTGACCCTGGTCGGATACTCCCTGACACCGGCCAACGCCGCCAGTTTTCCGAACTTTTCAAGGTCGGGATCTGCCCTGGTTGCGGTAACCAGTTCATGGAACTGATTAAATATGGTTTCCGCCTCGGCAGTGGTTTTGCCCTTCATGGCATCAGTCATCAGCGACGCCGAGGCAATGGAAATGGCGCAACCGGTGCCGTCGAAACTGATATCGGCGATGCGGCCGTCAGCGAGCTTCAGGTATAGCGTCAAGCGGTCACCGCACAGCGGATTGAAACCCTCCAGCATACGATCGGCACCGGCCAGCTTGCCGAAATTACGCGGGCTGCGGTTATGATCGACGATTACTTCCTGGTATAAATCTTTTAAATCAAACATCACGAAGTTTCACTGGCTATTTGGCAAATATTTTTCTGGCGTTGAATACAGCCCTTACCAGAGTATCGATCTCGGCGTGCGTGTTATAAAAGGCCAGCGAGGCACGGGCCGTGGCCGGCACCCGGAAAAAGTCCATCACCGGCATGGCACAGTGATGTCCGGTCCGGATCGCCACCCCTTCATGATCGAGAATGGTACCGATATCGTGCGGATGAATACCATCCAGCACAAATGACAGAATACTGGCCTTGTCCGGGGCAGTGCCGATCAGCCGCAAGCCTGGCACTTCCTGCAAAGCGGCGGTGCCATAGGCGAGCAAGTCCTGTTCATAGCCGGCGATCGCCGCCAGCCCGATCCTGTTCACATAGTCCAGTGCCGCGCCCAGACCGATGGCGCCCGCGATGTTCGGCGTGCCAGCCTCGAATTTGTATGGCAAATCGTTATATTCAGTTCTGGCGAAGGTGACCATTTTGATCATGTCGCCACCACCCTGATAGGGCGGCATTTGTTCCAGCAACCGCTGTTTGCCATACAGCGCGCCGACGCCGGTGGGGCCAAACAGTTTATGGCTGGAGAAGACATAGAAATCACAATCGAGTGCCTGCACGTCGCAGCTCGCATGCGGCACGGCCTGGGCCCCGTCCACCAGGACCACGGCGCCCCGCTGATGCGCCTTCTCAATCACGGCTTTAACCGGGACAACGGTACCCAGGGCATTGGAGATATGCACTATTGAGACAATGCGGGTGCGCTCACTCAGGAGTTTTTCATAGGCCTCCATGATCAGCTCGCCCTTGTCATTAATCGGGATCACCCTGAGCACCGCGCCGGTTTGTTCGCACAGGAGTTGCCAGGGGACGATATTGGAATGATGCTCCATGGTGGAGATGATGATTTCATCCCCGCCTTTCAAGGTACTCCGCCCGAATGTCTGGGCGACCAGATTGATGGCCTCGGTCGCGCCCCTGACAAAGATGATTTCCTTGTCGGAGCCGGCATTGAGAAAGTCCCTGACCTTGTGCCGCGCCGCCTCATAAGCCGCCGTAGCCTCGGCACTGAGGGTATGCACGCCGCGATGGATATTCGCATTGTAATGGCGGTAGTAGTGATCGACGGCTTCAATGACCTGGGCCGGTTTTTGCGACGTAGCGGCGTTATCCAGATAAACCAGTGGCTTGCCATGCACCTGGCGGGACAGGATCGGGAAATCCGCGCGGACTGCCTCAACATCAAATGCCGGCGGGCCTGCCTGATATCGCGCAGCGGTACCTTTGCTGGTCATGCCATGAAATTCCTGATCAACTCGGTATCCGGCAGTTTGCCGGCCACCGATAATTCAAGACGCTCACGCACCGGTTTGAAATCAATGCGGTTGATGACATCCTCGGCGAAGGCAAAAGTAAGCAGGCTCCTGGCGGTTTTTTCATCAATGGCCCGGGAGCGCAAATAAAACAGCATGTTTTCATCCAGTTGGCCAACCGTGGTGCCATGGCTGCATTTCACGTCATCGGCATAGATCTCCAGCTCCGGCTTGGTGTCTATCTCAGCCTGGCTGGACAGCAGCAGATTGGCATTGGACAACTGCGCATCGGTTTTCTGGGCCTGTGCATGCACGACCACCCTGCCGTTAAATACCCCGCGCGCGTTCCCATCCAGAACACCGCGATAGAAACCGGCGCTGGTAGTATGCGGAACCCGGTGTTCGACGCAGGTATGGTTGTCGACATGTTGCTTACCGCCGGCGATGTAAAGGCCGTTCAAGGTCGCCGCCGCCCCGGTTTCAGTCAGTTCCGCATGGATATTATTTCGGACCAGAGCCCCACCCAGTGACAGGGAGTGCGACACCAGTTCACTATCCCGGCCCAGCGTGGCGCGCAGACTGCCGACGTGAAAGCCGCGCAGGCTTTCCTGTTGCAGTTTGTAATGTCGCAAATGCGCACTCGCGGCGCCGGTATATTCCGTGATGGTGTTGGTGAGGTATTCCGCGCTGTCAGCGCCGGCGTAGGTTTCAATGACCGTGGCCCGGGCCTGTTTGCCCAGGACTAGCAGATTACGAAAATGACCAACCAGCGGTTCTGGCCGTTGCTCGGCGAGGAATAACAAATGAATCGGTTTTTCAATGCAGACGCCGTCCGGCACATACAGATAAGCGCCCTCGGCCAGAAAGGCGGAATTCAGGTTATCGAAAGCGCTCTGGCTCTTTGCGTGTACTTGCTCAAAATACGGCTGGATACCGGTGGCATCATGCCGTAAGACTTCGGCCAGCGAGCGCAGGATCACGCCTTGTTCCAGATCACGGATGTGGGTGTAGGCCGACCGGCAAGATCCGTTCACGAATACCAGTTCATGGCAATCCCATGCCTGCATGGTGTAACCATCCAGCAGTTCCGGTCGTGCTGCATCCGCACCGGCGGCAACCGACAGAAAATTTCTTTTGATGATGGGCCGGACATCGGTGTACTTCCAGTCTTCCTGGCGCATGGAGGGGAAACCGGTACGGCGAAACTGATCGATGGCCGCGGCGCGGATCCCGTTTAACCAGACCGGCGCTGACTGTGGCAGCCGGGCATACTGATCCAGATAATGGGCGACGGCTGCTTCGCTCATGCCACCGCCGCCTCCTCGCGCACCCAGTCGTAGCCATGCTCTTCGAGTTTTAATGCCAGTTCACGGCCGCCGGACTTGATGATGCGGCCGTCCGTGAGCACATGCACATAATCAGGAACGATATAATTCAGCAAGCGCTGGTAGTGCGTCACCAGGATGATGGCCCTATCGCCGCCGCGCAGGCTGTTGACGCCATCGGCCACGACTTTGAGGGCATCGATATCGAGGCCGGAATCGGTTTCATCGAGGATCGCCAGCCGCGGTTCCAGGATAGCCATCTGGAAAATCTCATTGCGTTTCTTCTCGCCGCCGGAAAACCCTTCATTCACGGAGCGGCCCAGCAGATCCTCCTTCAGCTTGATCAGTTTCAGCTTGTTGCGGACCAGGCTGAGGAAATCGACGGCGTCGAGTTCCGACAACCCACGGTGCACGCGTATGGCATTGAGGGCGGCTTTGAGCAGATAGATATTGTTGACCCCGGGAATTTCCACCGGATACTGGAACGCCAGGAATATCCCTTCGCGCGCCCGGATTTCCGGTTCCATGGTCAGCAGATCCCGTCCGTCATATGTGACGGAACCAGCGGTGACAGTATAACCGGCACGGCCGGCCAGCACCCCGGCCAGCGTGCTTTTGCCGGAACCATTCGGACCCATGATGGCGTGCACTTCGCCTGCCTGCACGGCGAGATTCAGGCCTTTCAGGATCTGTTTATTGTCAATACTGACGTGCAGATTATTTATGTTCAACATTCTCTTTCTACTTTTAACTTTAATACTTTTTAACTGTTGTTACCCTACTGCCCCTTCCAGGGTGATGCCCAGCAGTTTCTGTGCCTCAACGGCGAACTCCATGGGTAATTTCTTGAACACGGCCTTGCAGAAACCATTGACGATCATGTTGACGGCATCCTCCGCCGCGATACCGCGTTGCCGGCAATAGAACAACTGGTCGTCGCTGATACGGGAGGTGGTGGCCTCGTGCTCGATCTGGGCGGTTGAATTTTTTGCCTCGATATAGGGAAAGGTATGGGCGCCGCACTGGTCGCCCATCAGCAGGGAATCGCAT
>JACVQI010000147.1 GCA_015661095.1 Gammaproteobacteria bacterium | reverse complement strand
CTGCGTGCCGCCGCTATGTCATTGTGGTCACGAAAGCGAATGGCAAGCTCTTTTTCCTCGGCGGCAGTTAACACGGGGATCTGATTCACCGACTGGATATAGGTCTCCAGTGATCCGGTCGGTAAAGCCAGCTGCAAGTTCATGATATTGTTCATTAATACTCCACTGAGGCGGTTTATACGGTAATTCTAGCACTCAGCGCGAGGGAGTGCTAATTTTTTATTTACTTCCCGCCCGCCACCGCTCTTAAATAAATAGCATAGGTAAATCAATAAGTTATGACAAGCCTATGGCTTTGAAATTACGCTGTACCGCTAGCCAGGAGCCGAGCAGTCCTAATAGGCCGCCGATGGCAATCAATACCGCTACTTCCCCGCTTCTGAGACTGAATAGCTGAAAATTGCTGGCATACAAGCCGGCTAATTTGATTACCGGTTCTTCCAGTAGTTTTATCGAGGTGATTAGCAGAATCCAGGCCATCACACTGCCGCCTATGCCGTGGATAAACCCGCTATACAGAAACGGTCTTTGTATGAAGGCATCAGTTGCCCCGAATAATTTATTGATCTCGATCTCTGTCCGGCGATTAAAGATGGCAAGCCGGATGGTGTTGCCGATGATCAATAACACGGCAAAAGCCAGCAAGGTTGACAGGACGATGATGACCCTCTGAAAAATTTCGATAAAGGCGAATAAGCGATTGGCCCACTGCCGGTCAAACTGTGCTGTTTCAACCGCATCCATGTTTTGCAGATATTGTAATAGTTGTTCTCCCTGGCCGGATGCAATCGTCTCCCGGGCGGGATTTAACAGGATGACCGCCGGCAATGGGTTTTTGTCCAGTGCCGTCAGGGCTTCATTGAAACCCGAATATTGGCGGTATTCATCCAGGGCTTCGTCCGCGTCGATCAGTTTAATATTGTCGATGTATTCATGTTGCTGTAAGGTCTGTGTTAACGATTCGATCTGCTGGTCTGTCAGTTCCGGGTTTAGAAATAATGTTATTTGCATGCTGCCGCCCCAGTTGGCGGTAACCCGGCCGGCATTGTCCAGTAATAAATAGAATCCTGCCGGCAACGACAAAGACACGCCGATCACGGCCATGGTAAGCAGGCTGCCAACCGGGTTTTTATAGATTTGACCAAGACTGAAGATTAAGGCCCTGGCATGCTGGGCGAGCCAGGTATGGATAATGGCGATATAACCCTGGGTGCTGCCGCTGATAGAGGCCCGCTTCTTCATTCGCTTATGGTTTGCCCGATGTGTGTCAATAATTTACCTTCGCGCAGGGTAATTATAGGTTTGTTCATTTTTTTGATCATGGCCAGGTCATGGCTGGCGATCAGTACAGTCACCCCGACCTGATTAAATCTTTCGAACAGTTGCATAATTTCCAGAGACAGGGCTGGGTCGAGATTACCGGTCGGTTCGTCGGCCAGCAGTAACGCCGGCCGATGCACGACGGCACGCGCGATGCCGACGCGTTGTTGCTCGCCTCCCGACAGTTGCAAAGGATAATTTTTTTCCTTCTTCAGCAGACCGACCCGGTCGAGCGAAGCGCGCACACGCTTTTTAATCTCCTGGTGTCGGTAGCCGGATATCACCAGCGGCAGCGCGACGTTGTCAAAGACATCCCGATCATTTAATAAACGGTGTTCCTGAAAGGTGAAACCGATATTGCGGCGGTACAGCGGGATACGCCTGCCGGTGACACGCTCGAGATTCTGGCCATTGACGATGATTTGTCCGCGCGAGTGCCGTTCGATCAGAGCTATCAGTCGTAATAATGTGCTTTTGCCGGCGCCCGATCGGCCCGTGACATAAACCATGGCGCCCTGTTCAACATATAGGTTGATGCGTTTCAGGGCCTCGGCGCCGTCGCCATAATGCATATAGACATCGGTAAAGCGGATCATTCCCGGATATCCAGCAAGGCCGTAACGAAGTCCTCGGCCTGAAACGGTCTGAGATCCTGCAGTTTTTCACCGACACCGATAAAACGAATGGGGATATTCAAGGTATGCGCGATTGAAAACACCACGCCGCCCCTGGCGGTGCCATCCAGTTTGGTTAATACCAGCCCGGTAATGTTGATGACCTCGTTAAATTGTTGCGCCTGGGACAGGGCATTCTGGCCGGTTCCGGCATCGAGGACCAGCAGTACTTCAACCGGCAGTGACGGATCAAACTTGGTGATGATGCGCCGTATTTTACTGAGTTCCTGCATCAGGTTATTTTTGTTATGCAATCGGCCGGCGGTATCGGCGATGACCAGATCGATGGCATGGGCGCGGGCCGATTGCAGGGCGTCGAAAATAACGGCGGCAGAGTCGGCACCGCTTTGCTGGGCGATGACCGGGACCCTGGTTGTTTCACCCCAATGCTGGATCTGTTCAATCGCCGCAGCGCGGAAGGTGTCACCGGCAGCAAGCAAAACGCTGTGGCCCTGATCCTGAAAATAGCTGGTCATTTTGCCGATGGTGGTGGTCTTGCCGGATCCATTGACGCCAATGACCAGAATCACGAAAGGTTTGGCGGTATCGTCAGGGATTAACAAGGGCCTGGTTACGGGTTCGAGCAGTTCCACCATGCGTGCTTTGAGCGTATCCAGGAGTTGATCCATGTCATTCAGCTCGTGACGGCGCATGGCACTGGACAGCGCTTCTATAATACGGGCGGTGGCAGCAACGCCGATATCCGCCATTAACAGGCGGGCTTCAATTTCTTCCAGCAGTGCCGGATCGATTGCACGCTTTGTTCCGATGAGACTCTCGATGCCGGAAAACAGCTTGCTGCGGGTTTTCGCCAGACCCTGGCGCAGGCGCGCCAGCATGCCGGTTTGGTTTTCTTCAGTGGTTGAATTTTTGTTAAGCCCGAACATCGCTACAGGAATTTTACCGGTTCAATGGCTTGTTCGCCATTGAAAATGGCGGTACCTCCATGTGCCGTGCATACTTTGAACTAATCAGGTTTTTCTAAAGTTTGTTTTCGTATCATTCCCGGACACTGAACTGTTAAAATGCGTCGCTGGCAATATTACCGGTTTTCTGTCACACGAATTTTTCTCTTGTGTGTCTAGTCTGTATTTGAGATTGATAAATATGGCATTAATGTCTGAAATGCAGGAGCGTTACAACTGAATCGGCAGCGTGAAAAACCGGGCAAGATACGTATAATTGGCGGCCGCTGGCGAGGCACCCGGTTGGCTGTTCCGGACCTGACGCAACTCCGGCCGACCCCGGATCGGGTCAGGGAAACCGTCTTCAACTGGTTGCGCAACCATATCGCCGGGTCGGTATGTCTGGATTTGTACGCAGGCAGCGGGGCACTGGGTTTTGAAGCGGCCTCCAGGGGCGCGGCGAGGGTGCTGATGGTGGAGCATAACCGGACCCTGATAGAGACGCTGCGGCAACAGGCGGCCGCGCTCCACGCAGAGATGGTCGAAATCGTGCAGGCGGATGCCATAAAATGGCTGGCGGCTACCGATTGTAGCTTCGATCTGGTCTTTCTCGATCCGCCTTTTGGAGCAGGCCTCGTGAACGGCAGTCTGGAGCTGATAAACAGTCGATCGATTTTGCGGCCGGGTGGACTGGTTTATGCCGAAGCGGAAACAGGGCTGGTCTTGACCATGGCTGATTATCAGATTGTAAAACAAGCGCAGGCAGGACAGGTACAATACATGCTGTTAGAACCGATAAAAGAGCATAAAAAATCATGAAAATAACTGCAATTTATCCTGGCACTTTTGATCCGATCACCAATGGTCACAGTGATATCATCATGCGGGCGGCGCGTCTGTTTGATCGGGTGTTTGTGTCCGTCGCGGGCAGCACCAGTAAAACGACGGCTTTCTCCACCGAACAACGCACAGAGTTGGCAAAAAAGATATTGGCGCCAATTAAAAATGTCGAGGTTGCCAGTTTCAACGGACTGGTGGTCGAACATGCCAAGACCCTGGGTGCGATGGTAATCATCCGCGGTTTGCGGGCTGTATCAGATTTTGAATATGAATTTCAGATGGCCGGCATGAACCGGCATTTGAATGACGCCGTGGAGACCATCTTTTTGACACCATCGGAACATCTGAACTATATCTCTTCCAGCCTGGTGCGGGAAATCGCGAATCTGGGCGGCGATGTGGCCCGTTTTGTCCATGCCGATGTCGTACGAGCCCTGCGGGAAAGGTATCAAAACGGCTAGCAACACTTCCGTATCTTCATGGCGTTAATGATCACTGATGCCTGCATCAATTGCGATGTCTGCGAACCGCTGTGTCCGAATAACGCAATTTTCACTGGCGCAGAGCATTATGAAATCAAACCGGAATTATGTACCGAATGCACCGGCCATTTTGCTGTTCCGCAGTGCGTCGAAGTCTGTCCCGTGGCCTGCATTCTATTCCATCCCGGCTACCGGGAAAGCAAGGAGGAACTGTACCGGAAATATCAACAGCTCATGTCCAGGATAAACTCCGTTTGAGCGGCGGCAGCGTAAACTTTTTTAAAGCGCAATGCCGTACCCGGCGCAGCTGGTGGTTGCTGTTGCTGCTGAGCTGTTGCGGTCCGGCCCTGGCCGGAGACCAGTCTCCGGCTGCCGCTGTTGCCAGCTCCAACTTGCTGTCAACCCGGGCCGGCGTCGAGATTATCAAACGCGGCGGTAATGCCTTTGATGCCGCGGTGGCAGTCACCGCGGTCCTGGCGGTAGTCGAACCTTATTCCTCAGGCCTGGGTGGCGGTGGTTTGTGGCTGCTGTACCGGGCCCGTGACGGTAAGCAGGTGTTGATCGATGGCCGGGAGCGGGCGCCGCAACTGGCGCACTGGCATCTCTACCGCCAGGCGGCTGAGAAACAGAAAAACGGTGTTGCCAATGAAACGGTTTTAAACGCCGCCATTCCCGGGATACCCGCCGGCATTGTCCATCTGGCGCAGCAATACGGCAGGCTGCCCTTGTCGATCAACCTGAAGCCGGCCATAAATTTAGCTAAAAAAGGGTTTTATACCAATGATGTGTACCGGCAGGCCGTAGCTGCCCGCCTGTCCGACCTGTTGCAATACCCCGATAGTGCGAAAATCTTTCTTGATCATGGACAAGTGCCACGGAGCGGTTATTGGCTGAAACAGAAAGATCTGGCGATAACTCTCACGACGCTGGCTAGGGAAGGCCAGGCCGGTTTTTATCAGGGCGCAGTGGCGGGGCAACTGGTCCATGAGGTGAATAATCACGGCGGTATCTGGACGGCGAAGGACCTGTTGAGTTATCAGATTAGAGAACGCGACCCCCTGGTTTTCACCTA
>JACVQI010000021.1:0-15000 GCA_015661095.1 Gammaproteobacteria bacterium | reverse complement strand
TCTGAAGTACTGGCAACCAAACCTGCCTGTGTTAACACATGCCCTATCCACAAACTTCCGCCTGCTTCAGCCTGTAACAGTTTTTCCGGCATCTCATCCGGTATTTCATGCTGACGATGAATTTTGATAAATTCAGTTTTGGCTTTTTGCGCCGCGTCATGACCATGGAATCGTCCGACAATTTCCAATGCCAACTGATATTTTGCCTCCATGGGATTGGCGCCATCCGCAATCGCCTTTTTCAATCCGGTAACCTCAGTGACCGGTTTGAAACTGAGTAAATCGTAATAACGCCACATCAATTGGTCTGAAATGGACATGAGCTTGCCGAACATATCCTTCGGCGCTTCCGTAATACCCACATAATTATCCAGCGACTTTGACATCTTTTGCACACCATCCAGACCTTCCAAGAGCGGCATGGTGAGGATCACCTGCGGCTCTAGGCCCTCGGCCTTCTGAAATTCACGCCCGACCAGTAAGTTAAATTTTTGATCGGTACCGCCCAGTTCGACGTCAGCCCGCATCGCAACTGAGTCATAACCCTGCAGCAGCGGATATAAAAACTCATGAATTGAGATAGGCTGGTTACCTGCAAACCGCTTTTTAAAATCATCCCTTTCCAGCATCCTCGCAACAGTGTATCTGGCCGCCAATTTGATCATACCCACAGCCCCCAATTTTTCACTCCATACTGAATTGAAACACACTTCAGTTTTATCCGGATCCAGGATTTTAAAAACCTGTTCCTGATAAGTCTCGGCATTCTGCTTGATTTCCTCTCTGGTCAGGGGTTTGCGAGTGATGTTGCGGCCTGACGGATCGCCAATTAATCCAGTGAAATCTCCAATCAAAAACATCACATGGTGCCCAAGTTCCTGAAAATGCCGTAACTTATTGATCAAAACTGTATGGCCAAGATGTAAATCAGGTGCTGTGGGATCAAATCCGGCCTTGACTCGTAATGGTTCGCCGCGCGTGAGTTTCTTTTCGAGTTCTGATTCCAGCAGAATTTCATCGACCCCCCTGCGGATAAGTGAAATTGCGTCGCTAATTTGCGTCATTTTCCTGCCCATTAAGCTAAAATTCATAGCTTATCACAGCGTTTTAAAACACCAGAGATTCGAACATTATTATTGACGCCGTCCCAAACAAACGATATGTTTCAAAAAAAATTCAACTTCCTCTATGAGTTACAAAGTATACGTAAGGAATGACTATAGGCCAGAGATCCGGTGGTGTCCGGATCAACCGTGGTATCACCGTAATCTGAATTGGATCATTTGTTTAGTATTCGCAAGTCTAGCCTCCGTTTATTTACTCATAGAACAATCAGAAAGTGATAATTCAACGCATGCGCCCTTGGCCAACGAAAGTGCCATGGCCCAAGTCGATTACTCTCTCACAACTTCAGCCCGAACTGAGACACTGGTGGCAAATGACCAGTCCAAACTGGAAAAATGGCAAACCATTACTGTCCAGACAGGAGAAAACCTCTCCATCATTTTTGATCGATTACACCTCTCCCCCGCTGTACTGTATCAAGTGGTATCACTTGGGGAGAGCACTGCTTCGTTACAACGATTGACCCCAGGAGAACAGATACAATTCCGTTTAGACGAAGGTAAACTGCAAGCTCTCAAATATGAACCCAGCCTGACCACGACTCTGCTGGTCACAGCTGAGGATAATAAATTCCGTAGTGAAACTATTACCACAGAGTTGGAAACCCGTGTAAAAGAAAGCACGGGGGTGATACAAGATTCGTTGTATCAAGCCGGGTTGGATGCGGGACTATCAGACAATCTGATCATGCGTTTGATTAATATTTATGGCTGGGACATCGATTTTGCCCTGGATATCCGCAAGGGCGATCATTTCAAAATCATTTATGAAGAACAATTCAAGCACGGCCTGAAAGTCGGCGATCGTTCGATTCTGGTGACGGAATTCAACAATCAGGGGAAAAAATTCCGGGCCGTGCGTTACACCTCAACTGATGGCCAAACCGGTTACTACAATGAAGACGGATACAGTATGCGCAAAGCTTTTTTGCGTACTCCATTGAAGTTTAACCGTATCTCCTCCGGATTCAGCTTAAGCCGCAAGCACCCGATATTAAACCGGATGCGAGCCCACAAAGGCGTCGATTATGCCGCTCCATCCGGCACACCGGTAAAAGCAACCGGCGACGGCAATGTGGTAGAGATTGGAAGAAGCGGTGGCTATGGCAATATGATTGTATTGCGGCATGCCGGTATTTATAACACCGTTTACGCCCATCTTTTAGGTTTCGCGAAAAGTTTGAAACGGGGCCAGCATGTGGAACAGGGCGATATCATCGGTTATGTTGGCAAAACCGGTCTAGCGACTGGGCCCCATCTGCACTATGAATTCAGAGTCAATGGCGTACATCAGAACCCATTGACGGTGACCCTGCCGAAAGCCCTTAAGATCCCGGCTCAACAAATGCCGCATTTCCATCAGCAAACCAGTTCATTACTCGCCCAACTGGATCATAACCAGCAAACCGATTTCGCCGCAGTTGACAATCACGACAAAAACGAACTCGTACTGGCCCTGGATGAAGCTAAAAATTCGTCAAGCCCGGTAAGATAATTAGCACGTTCAGCTCAGTGTATTATATCGGTCTCATGTCCGGCACCAGTATGGATGCCATCGATGCGGCATTGGTCCGGTTCTCGGATAACTCCCTTGAATTAGTGGCGTACAACCAGTTCCCCCTGAATGATAAAATCCGCAATGAGGTCAGAAGCCTTTCCGCTGATTCAAGTAATGATGAAATCAGTACATATCACGGTTTGCTCGGCGAACTATTTTCCGATGCGGTAATTAAAATCATCCAACAAGCGAAGCTTGAGGGGTCGAACATATTGGCCGTAGGAAGCCACGGTCAAACTATCATTCATCTCCCGGAGGCGGATCCACCGCAAACCTTACAGATCGGAGATGCGACCATCATTGCAACCCGGACCGGCATTAAGACTGTGGCAGACTTCAGACGCATGGATTTGGAAGCTGGTGGACAAGGTGCACCCTTGGCACCGGCCTTACATGCGGATCTGTTTCGATCGCCAACTGTCAACCGCTGTATCTTGAATCTGGGTGGCATTGCCAATATCACGGTTTTACCGGCAGATTTGAATAGAGCAGTGACTGGCTTTGATACCGGACCTGGAAACGGTCTGCTGGATGACTGGAATCGCATAAATAACAAAACCAATATGGATGAAAATGGTCTTTGGGCAAAAAGTGGAAACCCAGACAGTGATTTGCTGAAGCAGCTCCTTGCGGATCCCTACTTTAAGAAATCAGCTCCCAAAAGTTCCGGTCGCGATTATTTTAATCTGCAATGGCTGGACCGTAAGCTTAACCTCATGAACAAACATTTAAATCCCGCAGATGTCCAGGCGACACTCTTGCAGCTCACAGTCTCAAGCATTGCAGATGCAATCAAACGCCAGGCAGTTGCTATCGAAGAGCTTTATTTATGTGGGGGTGGCAGCCATAACCCAGTGCTGGTCAGCAGGCTTGGTGATCAGCTTCCAGGAGTTGCTATTACAACCACCCAAACACTTGGCATGAATCCGGATGCGGTTGAGGCCGTCACCTTTGCCTGGCTGGCTAAAAGAAGGATTGAAGGCAAACCGGGAAATTTGCCATCCGTAACCGGGGCGAGCAAACCCGTGTTATTAGGCACAATCTTCGAACCAAGAAAGACACGTACTTGAAATTAAAAAGGACGCTGATGCGCCCTTTTACACAGCTCTTGTTAGTTTAAACTGTGAACGTTACGTTGAAAATGACGAACCGCAGCCACAGGTGGTGGTTGCGTTGGGATTACGAATCACAAACTGTGCACCTTGTAGCCCTTCGGTATAGTCGATTTCAGCACCCATCAGATATTGGAAACTCATCGGATCTATCAATAATTTCACGCCACCCTTTTCAACCACCGTATCGCCATCGCCGAGATTTTCATCAAAGGTAAAGCCGTATTGAAACCCGGAACAGCCGCCACCGGAAACAAAGACCCTCAACATAAGTGCCTCATTACCCTCTTCGGCTATCAAATCCCTGACCTTACTTACGGCAGCTTCAGTGAATTCTAGCGGGGCTGGAATTTGTTCGATCATTTCTTGCAGCATAAGTTGTACTCGATAGTTACAAATTTAAGCATTGAATATAACGCCTTTGTGATGAAAAACCAAGGGTTTTTGTCAACTATTAATCCGCTTGCAATGGATCAATATGGCTCAAAGCAATAGGGGCCTCTTCCGACACCATGGTATGCACAAGTTTGCCATTAACTTCCGCGCCGACGGCCATTTCGATGAGATTGTAATAGACGTTACCGGTTACCCTGGCCTTCGTTGATAATTCAACATGCTCCCCGCCATGCACATCGCCAATCACGACACCGTTTATGATGACATAAGGAACTCGCACTTCCCCTTCTATGGTGCCCTGGTCACTCAGAGATAACATGGATCGGCCATCATTTTCCGCGATAACATTACCTTTGATAGTCCCGTCAATATGTAATCCACCAGCAAACTTTACATCGCCAACAACTTCCGAGTGTTGACCTATCAGCGTGTCAATTCTGGTGGATCTTCGTTTACTGCCGCTTCCCCACATCGGTTATCTCTCCTAACTTGTTAATTCTGGCCAATCAAATACTCTTTTAATGATAGTCTGTTTCCCGCCATTTGGCTGCAATTGAACCAATACCCTGCGTGGACTAAATCCTTCTGGAAATTCCAGGTCACTCTCAAAGCGTTTGAAATTTCTAAAGCTGAATGAAAGCTCAAGCGCATGATCCAATGTAATGTCCTGTAAATTCAGCTGACTGGTGGCGCCATTCTGTATCCCTTCAATCGAAACCGTCATAGTGCCAGTAGCAAGCTTGGCACCTTTATCAAATTTTTCTACATGGGTCAGTATCAACTTCATCCGAAAACTGCGCTCCTGAGGCAATGTATCAATATGAATTCCCTGAATATTTAATCCGGTTGCTGCACGGGTTGCGTCCATAATGCCATTATAGAAATCCAATTCTCCCTTGAAATGATAAATTTCATCCTGCAGGGACTGCACATCCTGCTGCAATAATAATGCCGTTTTCTTATCGAGTTCAGCTGCGCTCTCCATCATTAAAATCTTTTCAGACAGACTGGCATTCTCCTGCACCAACTTCTGGTTAAGCTCTCCCAGATGATTGTAATCCTTGGTTATCGCCATCCGGTCATAAATTACCGCCCAGTGACTTTCGTCAAGCAGTAACCAGGTAAATAAGGCGATCAACATACTCAATGCAATTATCGCAACCGACCATTGCACAGGCCGATGATTCTTTACGGTCAATCTTGGTATGATGTTAAACATTTTCGTAAAAGCTATTTCCTGATCACTTTAGCTATATATTCCAGGAACATTAGTGGAGCGACAATTAATTTATTATCTCCCTTTAATTCCCTTGTGTCATGACGAAAATAAAGATGATTTATGTTCAAATTAGCTTATTTTGTTACTGTCGACAGGATAAAATAAACAATTGTTCCAGCCATAACCTGGCACTCACTCTACATTTATCAACATATGCTCTGGGTTAAATCGTTACATATAATCTTCATGGTCACCTGGTTTGCCGGATTATTTTATCTACCGAGATTATTCGTTTATCACGCCATGAGTGACGACCAGGGCAGCCGTGACAGATTCAAGGTTATGGAGCGAAAATTGTACTTCGGGATCACCACCCCTGGTGGCATATTAACCATCATATTCGGTTTGTGGACTATGTTTTATTCGGGATCAGGTACCTATGCCGGGCAATCATGGTTACACCTGAAACTGATTCTGGTTTCTGTTCTGGTTCTTTACCATATTTACTGTGGAAAGTTACTGTTCGATTTCGCACACGACCGTAACCGGCACAGCCATGTCTGGTATCGCTGGTTCAACGAGGTACCAGTAGTTTTTCTGATCGGCATCATTATGCTAGCGGTTGTAAGACCGTTCTAACAGTTAAAAGTGCGAAGCTTAAAGTGAAAAGTAATCCCATTACCTGCTTCATGCTTTACGCTATTAAATTTTCCAAGCATCGCTGAACGCTTCTTGATAACCAGTTACATGCAAGGAAAAAACATTCCCAAGAAAGTCGTATTGGCTATGGCCGGCCATGATCCCAGCGGCGCCGCCGGCATACAGGCGGATATCGAAAGCATTGCCGCCGCCGGCTGTCATGCCGTTACGATTATTACGGCATTAACAGCGCAGAACACTGCCTCATTTCAGGAGCTGGTTCCGCAACAATCTGATAATTTCAGAAAACAATGCCTGTCACTCTTATCCGATATTACTATTGATGCCTGCAAAATAGGTTTGCTGGGGAACCTGGTCATCGCCACAGTCATCAGCGAGATACTGGACAAACTGGATGTGCCAGTGGTACTCGATCCCATCATCAAGGCAGGTACCGGCAAACTTCTGACAACCACGGAACTCTCGACCTATATCAGCCGGGAGTTACTGCACAGAGTTCGGGTCCTGACACCCAATTGCGCCGAGGCCCGGAGTCTGACCGGATGCAAAGAAATCTATCAGGCCGGGGAGAAACTACTCGAATGGGGTTGCCCGCACGTCCTGATTACCGGCGCCGATGAAGAGACCATCCAGGTTACCAATATTCTGTTTACAGCACACACCGACCCGGTTCCCTATCAATGGGAACGATTGCCGGGAACCTATCATGGTTCCGGATGCACACTCTCCTCGTCGATAGCGGCATTTATCGCCCAGGGCAACGCCATAAAAACCGCTATCGAAGCTGCTCAGGAATATACCTGGAAGACCCTTAAATACGGCTGCCGCCTGGGACATGGTCAGATCCATCCGAATCGGTTTCATAACAGTTGATATGAGTGACTTTCCAACCACTGGTCTGTATGTCATCACCGATAGTGACCGGCTGGATTTTCCGACACTCTGTCAAAAAACTGAGGCGATCCTGGAGGCCGGAGTACTAATCTTGCAATACCGCGATAAAGCAGCGGATCCAGTCACACGCCGGAAACAGGCGCTGGTATTACAGAAGCTATGCGCTGAACATGCGACGTTGTTCCTGGTCAACGATGATGTGCAACTGGCCCGCGACATCGGTGCGGATGGCGTGCACATCGGTCAGGACGATTCGTCCTATCTTACCGCACGTCAATTATTAGGGGATCAAGCCATCATCGGCATTTCCTGTTACAACAGCCTGGAACTGGCCCTGACGGCCCAGTCTCAAGGGGCAGATTACATTGCCTTTGGCGCCTTCTTCAGCACCAGTACCAAAAACCGTACTGTACCAGCAGGGCTGGAACTTTTACGCCGGGCTAAAACAGAGCTGAGCATTCCGGTCGTTGCCATCGGCGGTATCACACCAGACAATGGCGGCGAGTTGTTACAGGCCGGAGCAGATCTGCTGGCAGTCGCCAGCAGTATCTACGCCAGTACTGATCCGGCCCAGGTTGTTTTAAAATTCAAACAATTATTTCAATAACCGGATCCCGACATGTCTTCAAAATTATTTGAACAGGCCAAAAAAGTTATCCCTGGCGGAGTAAATTCACCAGTGCGAGCCTTCCGATCTGTTGGAGGCGATCCGGTATTTATCTCAAAGGGCAGTGGACCATACCTGTACGATACGGACGGCAATAAATACATCGATTATGTCGGTTCCTGGGGGCCCATGATTCTGGGCCATGCCCACCCTGAGATCATTGAGAAAATCCGGGAAGTCATTAGCCGTGGTTTAAGTTTTGGCGCACCGACGGAACTCGAAATCGCCCTGGCGCAAAAAGTTTGTCAGTTAATGCCCAATATCGAGAAAGTGCGTATGGTCAATTCCGGCACCGAAGCTGCCATGAGCGCGATTCGCCTGGCCAGGGGATATACCGGTCGTGACAAAATCGTCAAATTCGAAGGCTGCTATCATGGTCATGCCGATGGTTTGCTGGTCAAGGCCGGATCCGGCGCATTGACACTGGGTGTGCCGACTTCCCCGGGTGTGCCGGCGGATTATGCCCGCCATACACTCACGCTTACCTACAATGATATCGATTCTGTCACGACCCTGTTCCGGGATATGGGGCCGGAAATAGCCGCCATCATCGTCGAACCGGTTGCCGGTAATATGAATTGCCTGTTGCCATTACCCGGTTTTCTGGAAGGCTTAAGGAATATCACTCAACAGCACCAGAGCCTGCTGATCTTTGATGAGGTCATGACCGGCTTTCGCGTGGCCCTGGGGGGCGCTCAGACGCGTTTCAATATCAAACCGGATCTGACCATTCTTGGAAAAGTGATCGGTGGCGGTATGCCGGTGGGGGCATTCGGTGGCCGCGCGGAGATCATGGATCAGATCGCCCCGGAGGGACCTGTTTATCAAGCTGGTACATTATCGGGTAATCCCGTCGCCATGTGCGCTGGTCTGGCCACACTGGATTTAATTTCGCGTCCTGGTTTTTACAATCAACTTGAGGATAAGGTTGCAACGCTCATGCGTGGATTAAAGGACGTCGCGCTAAAAAACCGTATCCCCTTCACTACCAATCATTGTGGCGGGATGTTTGGGGTATTTTTCAGCCCTGATGAAAAAATCAGCTTATTTTCCCAGGTAATTGCCTGTGATCAGGCGCAATTCAAGGCCTTCTTCCATCATATGTTGCGGCAAGGGATTTATCTGGCGCCATCCGCATTCGAGGCAGGTTTCATGTCATCCGCTCATACCACCAAAGAAATAGAAATGACTATCGCAGCGGCTGACGCGGCCTTCAGGCAATTACACTGATTCGCTACCAAATCCAGCGGCCACACTCATCGACCTCACCATTTAACTGCGCCTGACCAATCAGGCACTGGTAATTTAACTTTATTTACGGTCCGCCGCTACCCTGGAGGAACCATACGGGTGGTACAAGTCAAAAAATCAGGATTCCTCAAGAATGGAATAATAACTTGAGAATAATGACATGGTTACATAGAATTGCCGTTTCGAGTTGCATTTAATTGAAAAATTATAGAAAAATCTGAAACTTGAGCCCAGGTACATGAAGCAATTGCAGACACAATCAGCACAAACCGTGGCTGCCGAACAGCCGGTTGCGAATGCATTTCCGCAAAGCCAGGCTATCCATGCGCCGGCCATCAGCACCGACCCGGTAACTAAAACCATCTCGCAATCAGGTGCAGCCCTGCTCGAAAGGCAGTATGCACAAGGTTATTGGCTGTTCGACCTCGAAGCGGATGTCACGATCCCGGCGGAATATCTGTTGTTGCAATACTTTCTTGGCAAAGTTGATCATGGCCGGGAAGCCAGGCTCGCCGATTACATCCTCAGCCGGCAATTACCAGACGGCAGTTGGCCGTTATACGAAGCGGGACCCGGGAACATCAGTGCCACCGTCAAGGCCTATTTTGCCCTGAAACTTGCCGGCAAGGATCCGGCCTCAGTGCCGTTACAACGGGCACGAGATTGGATATTGGCGCATGGAGGTGCAGAGAATGCCAATGTTTTTACCCGCATAACTCTGGCCATCTTCGGCCAAATACCGTGGCACACGGCGCCGGCCATGCCGCCCGAGATAGTGTGGCTGCCGGACTGGTTCATCTTCAATCTGAACAAGGTCTCATACTGGTCCAGGTGTGTGATCTATCCGTTGCTGATCCTGTTCGCAAAGCGGCCCGTGCACAAGCTGCAACCGGAACAGCACATCCGGGAATTATTCATCCAGGAACCACATACCATCAAGCATATTGATAAATTCAACTCGCGGCTGCTGCGCAACTGTTTCGTCCTGCAGGACCGAATCCTGAAACATCTTGAGAAACTCATCCCGAACTGGGTCCGTGCAGCCTCGTTGCGTAAGCTTGAAGACTGGACCCGGGAGCACATGCGTGGCTCAGGCGGCGTAGGCGCCATCTTTCCGTCCATGGCCAATGCTGTGATGGCCCTCAAAGTGCTGGGTTACAACAACACGGATGCGGATATGGCCAGAGGGATCCAGGCCATCGAAGATCTGGTGCTGGAGAACCCCGGTGAAACCTATGTGCAACCCTGTGTCTCACCCATATGGGATACCTGTCTGAGCATTAATGCCCTGGCGGAATGCGGCATAGCTGACAATCATCCCGCGGTAAAGACAGCGGTTGACTGGTTGTTTGATAAGCAGGTCTTCGTCCGGGGGGATTGGGCATCCAAGGCACCAAACCTGGATAGCGGTGGCTGGGCCTTTCAGTTTGAAAACGAGTTTTATCCCGATGTGGATGACACCAGCATGGTGGTGATGGCGATGCTGCGTACGGGCGTGCACAAACATCCGGACAAGGCCCGGCGTCTGGCGCTGGCTGTGAATTGGGTTATCGGCATGCAAAATTCGGACGGCGGCTGGGGTGCTTTCGATATCGATAATCATTATGAGTACCTGAACAACATACCGTTCGCCGATCATGGGGCCCTGGTTGATCCCAGTACCGCCGACCTGACCGGCCGCTGCATTGAAATGCTGGCCATGCTCGGTTATGACCGGAGCTTTCTGCCCATCGCCCGTGGTCTGGAATTCCTGCGCAAGGATCAGAAGGCCAGCGGGGCATGGTATGGGCGTTGGGGTGTCAACTACATCTATGGTACCTGGGCCGTCCTGGTTGGACTGAGTGCGCTGGGAGAAGATCCCAGCCAACCATATATCCGCAAGGCCGTGCAGTGGCTGCAGAGTATTCAGAACAGCGATGGCGGCTGGGGCGAGGATTGTAACTCCTATGATGATCCGACACTGCAAGGCCGGGGTCTAAGCACGGCGTCACAAACTGCCTGGGCCCTGCTCGGTCTCATGGCTGCCGGGGAATTAGCAGCTGATAATGTCGAACGCGGCATCCACTATCTGTTGCGCAATTATGAAGGGACCAAAGGCTGGCGTGAAGCACCCTATACCGGCACCGGCTTCCCGAGGGTTTTCTTTCTGCGTTATCACGGTTACAGCCATTACTTTCCTTTATGGGCCCTCGGTGTCTACCGTAATCTGAAGAATGGACTACCCATCCGGCAAGCCACGGTTTGTAACGACCATACACCCATCGATTTGGGTCCGTTACCCGCATGTGAATAGTGGGTAAACCGTCACACAGCCAGTATCCCCTCATGTTAGTATTGCTTTTGTTGCAGCTTGAGAATAGCAATAAAACTCGCGGTAAGACTTGCCCGTATTCATGAAAACACGCTTTAACAAATAGTTTCTTCATGGCGACAAAGATAGTAAACGGAACCATAAAGACCTTAGACGGACAGATTCGTGTTTACTATGACGGCTACTGGTTACGTCACTATGAAGTTCCGCACAATCTCGCCTACAAAAAAGAATTAATCGATCAACTGACACGCCGGGTCTTCCGGCACACCGAACCGGGCATCAATACGCCCGGCAACCGCCTGGAAGCAGTACGGGAGGCCTACAACAATACCGAGGATCCGGCACAGAAAAGGGTGTTGGCGGCCATGCTGGCCGGTGCCCTGCTGAATCGCGGCTCGGAAATTCTGACCAAGGTGGTGGAATTGGAGGAAATCGGCGTCATCATCCAATCCAACAATGAACTGCTGCGGGAATGCGGCCGCTGTTTCATGGGGGCGCTGGAATACGGCAAATATATCCACCCATTACACGGCCACGAAGAATTGGATGAATTATGGGGCGAACCCTTTAAGGCCTTTACCATGCCGGTCGGACAATTTCTGGAAACCCGTTACCTGAAAATGGTGCATGCCATTAAAGCTATCGAACTGGTGGCGGATACCCTGAGCACACTGTTTGCCGCGTCGGAAAAATTGTTCCCCGGCATACCCGAGCAGCTCAGTGAGTTGAAGGACAGCGCCAAACTGGCCATCGAGACCATACGCAGTGATCCGGAAATCATCAAGATCTGGCCCAGATTAATCGGCGCCAAGGACAAACTGGAGGCATTCGAACCCATCGTGATGGATGAATCCTCACACCGCGAATACACCATGGCCAAAAGAGGTGCGCAACTGCTCAACGATGGCGCCGAATTGATAGTCGACATTTGCAGTCTCCGGATCCCGAAACCGAAAAGCACCGCTGCATTTATCGAACGTTGCCAGGAATATTCCAAACGCTATCTCGAGCGCTACAAGAAGGCCAGTTAAGTTTAACACGCCAGATTGTTCCATCGGGATCCGGTCGCTGAGTTAAACGACACAATTTCCCGTGCCCGCCGTCCGCCACGCAACATCGATCATCATCACCCGGGGGACAAAACCCGATCTCAAGGTTTTTTTGGTGCAGCGCAACCCCGAACTGCGCTTCATGGGCGGTTACTGGGCCTTCCCCGGCGGGACGCTCATTCCGGAAGACCACCTCAGCGGTATAGCGGAACCGGAGCTGGCCTACCTGCGTTGTGCACTACGGGAACTGTTTGAGGAAACCGGAATACTGATCGGCGCCATAGGTAAGGAATTATCTGTTGCCGCCCGCAAAGCGATCCGCGAGCAATTGCTGAAATCAGCCTCTGTTGACGGTTGGTTGCGCATCGTGAATGCCGCGTCGCCTGACCATCAGGAACTTTCCCCTGTTGGTAACCTTATTACGCCGCCGTTCGCGTCGCTCGTCTACGATACCCGTTTTTATCATCTGGCGTTGGCCGAAGGTATTATTCCGGAAGTAGTGCCTGGCGAGTTGGTGGACAGTGATTTTTTTGATCCGGACGAGGCAATTAACCTGTGGCAGCGGGGCGAACTGGCGTTAGCACCGCCGGTTTTGTATTTGTTACGACTGCTGGCAGGCATGGATATTCCTGACTTCAAGACCGAAGCGGGCAGGCAAACCGCTAAAATCAAGGCTGGATCATTGTTACCTCTCTATTTCGTGCCGGGCATTTTCATGACGCCGCTGCAAACGCCGACCCTGCCGCCGGCGACGACAACCAACACCTTTATTGTTGGAAATGAAAAACTCTTCCTGGTGGAACCTGGCACTCATGACCCGGACGAACAACAAAGATTGTGTGCCTGCATGGATGAGATGATCAGCGCCGGGAAACACTTCGAGGCCATCCTGCTAACCCACCATCATGCCGATCATGTTGGTGCGGTTACCGCTGTCAGCAGACGTTATCAACTCCCGGTCAGGGCCCATCCCCGCACTTTTGGGCGCATCCCGGCTGGATACCTGCAAGGGACTCCGCTACACGACGGCGATCGTATCGATCTGGGCAACTCCCCGGATGGCCGACCGGACTGGCATCTGCACGTCATGCATACGCCGGGTCATGCGGTCGACCATCTCTGTTATCTGGACAGCCGCTATCAGGCGGCATTGGTCGGCGACATGCTGTCAACGGTATCGACGATCGTCATCGATCCGCCGGAAGGTCACATGCGTACTTATCTCAACAGCCTGCAACGCCTGCTGGAATATCCCATTAAAACGGTGTTTCCGGCCCATGGACCGGCGCATCAAGACGGCGGTAGATTGATCAGAAAGTTGCTCGGGCACAGACAGGAACGGGAAAATAAAATCATCCAGGCCCTGGATACAGCCGGACAGACTATCGCTGAATTATTGCCCAGGGTTTACGACGACACGGCGCCAGCGGTTTATCCCGTTGCCGCGCGTTCCCTGCTGGCCGGGTTGCTGAAGCTGGAAGAAGACAACGTCTGCAGGCGTCAGCAGGAAAGCTGGATGCTGAACGAATAACTGTTCTGAACGCTGATCAGCCGGCCGGGGTCATCTTATAGAAGTTCTCGGTGATCGGCTGCCGTATCTTGGCCCTGGCTATCAGGTCGGCACTGATATCAAATTTCATGGAATGATCCGGACCGATGCCTTCCTCACGCAGACAGGCGGCCATATCATCATCGGCTGCGGTAAATCCGGCGCGGCGGTTAAATTCCCATTCATCCTGGAGACATTGCCAGCCGATCTCCGCCAGTTCCTCCCGGGTGACTTCCTCACCGAAAAAGTAACTGTAGAATTTGCGAATTTCCTCAACGTAGGGTGAAACAAACAGGCAAAAGCCGGTGGAATCGCACAATGCCACGATGATCTGGGTATACTGCGACGCCACCATCGCCGCTTCGCCATCCAGTTCCGGATTGATGATCAGCCCGGCGGTATGATCCGCGCCCATGGCGCTGGTCGCATAAGTCACACCGGTGGCCTTCAACGGCCGCGGGTCCCAGGCCGGCACGGCCTGGCCTTTCGCCACTGGTATGCGATGATGCTTTCTGTATTTACCAATCGACACTGCGCCATTGCCAATCAATTTTCCCAGCTCTGTGCCCTTGGCTACTTCATTGCGTAACAATTTTTTGGCGCCTTCGGCATCCCCCCATTGCATGCCACCGCTGTCCATCAAAATAGCAATGGCAGCCCCGATCTCAATCGTGTCGGCACCTAACTCGTCACACAGCCGGTCCAGATCCGCGACATCCTCCCAGTTATTAATGGCGCAACAGGAACCCAGCAATGTCAGGGTCTCGAACTCAAGGGCGGAAGTCACATAATTGCCATCCTTGTCGTGGATGATATTTGAACATTTAACAATACAGCCATTCATGCAGTTATGCATGCCACCGCCGCGTTCCTTGAATGTTTCCACGATCCGCGCCCCATCCAGTTTTTCAACCTCCGGGTTCCGGCCTTCAGTCCGGTTCTTGTAGGGGAAGGTGTGCAGCATATTGGCAATGGGCACCACACCACTGGTGCCGTATTGGAATGGCGCATGCCGGGTAGCGAGATAATCTTTGCTGAATTCCTTTTGAAAGGCCGCAAACTCCTTGGGCTGGGCTGCCTTGATGCTGGGAGTGTTGCCGGCATCTAACAATACCCATTTCAGGCATTTTGATCCCATCACCGCACCCACACCACCGCGGGCAGCATGACGGGCGGGCCGCCGTTCCTTGTCCCGGTCGGTACAGGC
>JACVQI010000146.1 GCA_015661095.1 Gammaproteobacteria bacterium | reverse complement strand
ACTCCCCGGTCGTCACGACCTTGCCCGGCCCGGCCGCCTGTACGGGTGTACCCGCAGGCGCCGCGATATCGAGACCGCTGTGCGGGTCGCGCGGCTGGTTATTGAGAAAGCGGCGCAATCCGTAAGAACTGCTGTAGAGGCCCGCTACCGGCTGGGTCAGCAGCAGTGACGGTGCGGCCATTTCCGACCAGGTGGCCTTGGCAGCCTGTATCAATTTGATTTCCCGGTTGATCCGTTCCATATCCGTGGGCAGGGGCGTGACCTTGCGTTCATCGGTGATGGTGATATGCGATTCCTGGTACTGTTTCGCGGCAACCTCGAAGTTGTAAACGGAGCTGTTGTTACCAACCTTGACAGTCAGTTTGTGGGTGCCGGGTTGGGCGGCCAGCGGCAGACCGATGATCGCCTGCCAGTTGCCGGTGGAACCGACGATCATGACGCGATGATTATTATAATATCCGATCGGATGTTCTGGCATGGTCAGGGGGACCACCGCGACGCCGCCCGGCACGCTGTGAAACAGCGGCAAGGTATCGGCATAGGTACAGCGCATTACCAGCAGCAGCAACACCAGGCACAGCTTATGCGGTCTCAACTTTTGTCACCTTCGAATATAAATTACCCTTTGCCAGACGCGATTTTACCAGTTCACCCGGTCGCACCGCCGCCGCATTTCTGAGGATCGTATCATTATGGGTAACGATGGCATAACCCCTGGCCAGGGTTGCCAGTGGACTGACGGTTTGCAAGGCATGGGCTTGCTGCTCCAGCCTGGCCTCTTGCCGTTGCAGGCATGCGCTCATACCCAACCGCAACCGCCCGGCCAATGATCGGGTTTGTTCCTGATTGAGGCGGAAGTACTGGATGGGGTTGCAGGCGCTCAGCCGGGCGGATAATTGCAGCAGGGCATGCTGCCGCCGGGACAGCAGGATCTTAACGGTCTGTTGCACCCGTAAGGCAGTGTCATCCAGACGCTGACTGATATATTGTAATTGCCGAACCGGGTCCGGCAGGCGTTTTTCCAGTTGCAGCAGGTGTCGGCTGTGCGCTTCCAGGCAATGTCTGGTGTCAGCCAGCAGTTTGCCTTGCTTCATACTGAGGCGATGCAGCAGCGCGTCCCGGTCAGGAACAGCCATTTCCGCGGCGGCGGAGGGCGTGGGTGCCCTTTGATCAGCGATAAAGTCGGCGATAGTAAAATCGATTTCATGCCCGATGCCGGAGATGATCGGCAACCGGCATTGGTGGATGGCCCGGGCGACCCGTTCGTCATTAAATGACCAGAGGTCTTCCAGTGAGCCGCCGCCACGGGCCAGGATCAGCACGTCGGTCTCCTGGCGCTGATCGGCCATCGCAATGGCCTGCGCTATCAACACGGCTGATCCCTCTCCCTGGACCGGTACCGGATAAATAATCACATCGGTCAGCGGGTAGCGCCGTTGCAGGACCTGGAGGATGTCGCGGATGGCCGCGCCGGACGGGGAAGTAATGACGCCGATAGTCCGGGGGTAAACCGGCAGTGGTTGTTTGTGCGCTGCGGCGAACAGACCCTCCCGATCCAGTTTTTGTTTCAGTTCCTCGAAGGCCCTTTGTAAAGCGCCTGCGCCTGCCGGCTCCAGGTACTCGATGATCAGTTGAAACTCTCCCCGGCCTTCATAGAGGCTGACACCGGCGCGGGCCAGAATGGCCATGCCGTTCTCCGGGACGAATTTGAGCAGGCGGTTCTGGCTCTTGAACATGGCGCAGCGGACCTGGGAATTGGCGTCCTTGAGGGAAAAATACAGGTGCCCTGAGCCGGGTCTGGCCAGGTTGGAGATCTCCCCCTGGATCCAGATGGTTGTAAAACTGCCTTCCAGGACCGCCTGGACTTCACGATTCAGCCGGGTGACGCTGTAGATATCGCGAGTCGAGGTATTATCAGGTGCAGGCGTGAGCATTTTCTTGAAAATAGCGATCCAACTTTAATTTTACCGGAAAGATTTCAGTCTCTATAATGGTCGGCTATTTTACACGCTGAGCCCCTGGATGTTATGCATATCATTGAAGAAGCTCTGACTTTTGATGATGTATTGCTGGTTCCGGCATATTCTCAGGTCCTGCCGAGAGAAGTGGGACTGGATACCCTGCTGACGCCCGCCATCAAACTCAATATTCCCATAGTATCGGCCGCGATGGATACGGTGACCGAGGCTAAACTGGCCATCGCCATGTCCCAGGAAGGCGGGATCGGGATTATCCATAAGAACATGAGTCCCGAAGAGCAGGCGAAGCAGGTCCGGCAGGTGAAAAAGTTCGAAAGCGGCGTGATCAAGGACCCGATTACAGTCACACCCGCTACCAGCATCCGGGAAGTCCTGGATCTGACCCGCTCCAATCATATCTCTGGTGTCCCGGTAGTCGATGGCGAACTGCTGATGGGGATTGTCACCAGTCGGGATTTGCGCTTTGAAACGCATTATGAAGCGCCCGTCTCCACCATCATGACACCGAAGGAACGTCTGATCACGGTGCGCGAAGGCGCTGAGAACGAGGAAATCGTCGCCTTATTGCATAAAAACCGGATCGAGAAGGTCCTGGTCGTTAACGACAAGTTTCAGTTACGGGGTCTGGTGACCGTCAAGGACATTCAGAAATCACTGGAATTTCCCAATGCCTGCAAGGATCAGTATGAGCAACTGCGCGTCGGCGCCGCGGTCGGCGTAGGTCCAGGCACCCATGAGCGGGTGGACGCGCTGGTTAGTGCCGGTGTGGACGTGCTGGTGGTCGATACGGCCCACGGCCATTCGGAAGGTGTATTGAAGACGGTGCAATGGATCAAGCAACAGTATCCTGACACCCAGGTTATCGGTGGCAATATCGCCACCGCTGACGGCGCCCTGGCCCTGGTCAAGGCTGGCGCTGACGCTGTCAAGGTCGGCATCGGGCCCGGCTCGATTTGCACGACCCGCATCGTCACGGGAGTCGGCGTGCCGCAGATCACGGCAGTGGCCAATGTTGCCCAGGCCCTGAAGAAATCCGGAATTCCCTTCATCTCGGATGGCGGTATCCGTTATTCCGGTGACCTGGCCAAGGCCCTGGCGGCCGGCGCCCATTCCGTCATGATCGGCAGTATGTTCGCCGGTACGGAAGAAGCCCCCGGCGAGGTCGAACTCTATCAGGGGCGGTCCTATAAATCCTATCGGGGCATGGGTTCACTTGGTGCCATGTCCCAGCAGCATGGATCTTCGGATCGGTATTTTCAGGAGAATGACGAGATTGAAAAGCTGGTCCCGGAAGGTATTGAGGGGCGCGTACCCTATAAGGGCGGCTTGACGGCCATCATCCATCAGTTAACCGGCGGCCTGCGCGCGGCCCTGGGTTATACGGGCTCGCAAAACCTGGAGCAGTTACGCAATAAGCCCCATTTCGTCAGGCTTACCAGCGCCGGCGTCAAGGAAAGTCACGTCCATGATGTCAGTATCACGAAAGAACCGCCGAATTACCGGACTAACGGATGATCGGTTATTCGTGATTGGTGATTCGTAATTCGTTATTAGATAATGTAAATAACAACCTATTTATACTAATCACCAATTACCAATCACGATTTACGAGTTTCCAATAACCAACCCCTTTTATTTATGACCGATATCCATACAGATCGGGTTCTGATTCTCGATTTCGGTGGCCAGTACACCCAGTTGATCGCCCGCCGGGTGCGTGAGGCCAGCGTCTACAGCGAAGTTCATCCTTATGACATGGAGCCGGCGGCCATAACGGCTTTCCAGCCCAAGGCGATTATCCTGTCCGGTGGACCGGAATCCGTGACCGTGGCCAATGGCGTAAGGGCACCGGACATAATCTTCACAATGAAAGTCCCAATCCTCGGCATCTGTTATGGCATGCAGACCATCGCCGAACAGTTGGGCGGGAAGGTTGCTGCATCGAATCTGCGCGAGTTCGGTCATGCCCGCATCCGGGCGCGCGGCCATTCGCGTTTGCTGCAGGGGATACAGGACGTCAGCAATGCCGAGGGCCATGGCCTGCTGGATGTATGGATGAGTCACGGTGACCGGGTGGAGCGCATGCCGGACGGGTTCAAGGTAATTGCCTCGACCGACAATGCCCCCATCGCCGGTATGGCCGACGAGGCACGGGCGATCTACTGTTTGCAATTTCATCCCGAAGTCACCCATACCAGACAGGGGATGGCCATCCTGCGGCGGTTTTTGCACGATATCGCCGGCTGTAACTCGCTGTGGACCACGGCCAATATCATTGACGAGGCAATCGCCGGGGTCCGCGCCCGCGTCGGCAAGGACGAGGTGTTGCTGGCCCTGTCCGGCGGCGTTGATTCCTCCGTGGTGGCCGCGCTGCTACACCAGGCCATCGGCAAGCAACTGAGCTGCATCTTTGTCGATACCGGTCTGCTGCGCCTGCAGGAAGGCGACCAGGTGATGGAAACCTTCGCCAGGCATATGGGTATCCGGGTCATACGTGTCGACGCGGAAGAACGCTATCTGAACAAGCTGAAAGGTGTCACCGATCCCGAGCAGAAACGCAAGATCATCGGCCGCGAGTTCATCGCCATCTTCGAAGAAGAGGGCACCAAACTCAAGAATGAAAAATGGCTGGCGCAGGGTACCATCTATCCGGATGTCATTGAATCCGCCGGCACCCGGACCGGCAAGGGGCATGTGATCAAATCCCATCACAATGTCGCCGGTCTGCCGGAGACCATGAACCTGCAGTTGATCGAACCGCTGCGGGAATTATTCAAGGATGAGGTGCGCAAACTTGGTCTCGAACTGGGATTGCCTGCGGAGATGATCCACCGGCACCCCTTTCCCGGACCCGGTTTGGGCGTACGCATCCTGGGCGAGGTCAGGAAGGAATATGCCGACTTGTTGCGCCACGCCGACCATATCTTTATCAACGGCCTGCGCGAATTCGATCTCTACGACAAAGTCAGCCAGGCCTTTGCCGTGTTTCTGCCGGTCAAATCGGTTGCCGTCAAAGGCGATGCGCGGCATTACGAATATGTCATCTCCCTGCGCGCCGTCGAGACAGTCGATTTCATGACCGCCCGCTGGGCTAAATTGCCCTACGAATTTCTTGACTACATCGCCGGCAAGATCCTGAATGAAGTGGCCGGTGTCTCCCGGGTAACTTACGATATCTCCAGTAAACCGCCGGCTACGATCGAGTGGGAATAACGCAGTAAAAAGTAACAAGTGAAAAGTTAAAAGTAATAGGGATATTTCGATACTAATGTGTGAACTGGATATTTTAATGAATTCTGAAAGTCAGGATGATTTCGCTATTGACATGATGGCACAT
>JACVQI010000145.1 GCA_015661095.1 Gammaproteobacteria bacterium | reverse complement strand
CATTCAATAACCTGACGGCCCGGGTACTGGTGCAGGACGTACGCGAAGTCTTTGTCGACGATTTCAATGATGGCACCGGCCGCAGCATCCCGCGCACCCGTTATGCCGTAGTCGCGGATCCCAAGGAAACCGATTTTCTGGAAGGCTACCTTGCTTATGCTGGCATGCCGAATACGATCGTTAAACTCGGCCGTCAAATCATTACTTACCGTGCCGGCCCATTGCAACGGTTCATCGGTACTGTCGGCTGGCGCCAGAACTGGCAAAGCCATGATGCGATATCTCTGGTCAATAAATCCATCAAGGATCTCACTCTCAGTTATGCCTATAGCTGGAATGTAAATCGGATCTTCACCGACGAGGCCGTCATCAGCTCCCGAGCGAATTATGAGAGCGATTCGCACTTCTTTAATCTCGAATATGCTGTGGCGGGATTCGGCATGCTGGAAGGTTATGTCTATTTACTGGATTTTGAGAATTCCCCGGCCGATTCAAATGCCACCTATGGCGTTCGTTTCAGCGGCGATCATCAAATGACCGAGATCTTCAAACTGGTCTATGCCCTGGAATACGCTGCTCAGCAGGATTATGGTCATAATACGATCGATCTTGACGAGGATTACTTCGAAGGCGAATTCGGTGTCAACGTCAAGGTCGGGGAAAGCTTTGGCCCGGTGACCCTGAAATTCGACTACGAAATGCTGGGCGGTAATGGCACCATCGGTTTCAGAACCCCGCTCGCTACTCTCCACGCCTATCAGGGTTGGGCGGACCGATTTCTGATCACGCCCGCCGATGGTATCGATGACTGGTATTTCACCGCCAGCAGCCCGATAGCCGGATTCAACCTGTCGTTGATTTATCATGATTTCTCTTCCGACAATCTCGACTATGACTACGGCACGGAATTCGATATACAGGCGACCAGACCCCTTACCAAACATCTGACGGCCGGAATCAAGTACGCCAATTACAATGCGGACACTAACGCCACAAACATTGCCCGGAACGGCGCCATCGCCAAGGACGTAGACAAATTCTGGATCTGGCTGGAATTCACCTATTAAATTATGAGAATAGTGCATCCGGGACCGGGACCGGCATTCAGATACCGAACACCGGCCATGGACATCCTTATCTTCATATAATTCAAAACCTTATAAACCTTCACATGGATGATAAACATGGTGGGCTTTGACCTAGATCAAAGTCTATCCAGACCTGAATCAATAAAATCCCACTACAATCGTAGGTCTTTAGTTTGCCGGTATATAGCAGAGACCGTTCCGGGTAGATGTAAGACGGGTTGCAGCGCTTATTCTTTAGTTTGCTTACAAAGTCTCGTTCGCGGGACAGGTATGGATCGTCATCAACATTTATTTGAACTATGTCTCCAGCTTCAGTAATCCGCTCTAACAGGTTGATGGTGAGTATTCTCCGCTGGCTCCTGATTTTGACAGCACTGGCGCCGCTAAATGTCATGGCCGCATTTCCTGCTTTAGAAGAAATCACTCTCGATCAAGTCCAGCATATCTTCGCCAAAGCGGATGAACTGGGGACACCGGAATCAGTGATTCCGGCCAAGGCAATCTATCACGACAAAAACCTGCTCGGTTACATCGCCCTGAGTAACGAGATTATCGCCATCCCGGGTTATTCCGGAAAACCGCTGGCGGTGTTGGTCGGCATAGACCTGGAAGGGCGTATTGCCGGTGCGCATATCGTCTATCACGAGGAACCGATTCTGGTCGCCGGCATTCGGGAACAGCAATTACAAGAATTTGTCCATCAATACCAGGGGAAAAAAGCGGACGCGAAAGTACGCATCGGCGCCCATCAGCGCCAAGGCCATGAAGGCGTGGATGGGATCAGCGGCGCGACCATCACTGTCATGATTCTGAACCAGAGCATCATGACCACCGCCAGGAATGTCGCCGCCAAAATGGAACTGCCCAGGACAACCGGTGGCGTCGAACAGCCAGTTGCAGTGGCAGACACAGCAGTGGACATCCCCGCCTGGGAATACAACTGGCGTGACAAATTCGTGCATCTGGTCATACTCGGCGTCGCCTTGATCGGCTTGCTGAACATCCTGTTTTTTCAGGACTGGCTGGTCCGGCGCAAGCGGCTCTTCGATGTCATCCGCATCTCCTTCCTGCTGTTTACGGTGTTCTATATCGGCTTCTGGCATCTGGCGCAGCTTTCCATCATCAACATCCTCACGTTCGTCAGACTGATCACCGACCAGTTCACCTGGCACACCCTGCTGATCGACCCCTTGATCTTCCAGTTATGGAGCTTCATCGCCCTGGCCAGCCTGTTGTGGGGCGGCGGGGTCTTCTGCGGCTGGTTATGCCCGTTCGGCGCCTTGCAGGAGTTGATTTATAAAGTCGCCGAAAAGCTGGAAACACCAAAATTTGAAATCCCGATAATGGTCCATGAACGCCTGTTGGCCATCAAATACTTTATCCTGATCGGCCTGGTCGGCATGTCGCTGGAATCGCTGGCATCGGCCGCCCGCCTGGCGGAGGTGGAACCGTTCAAGACCGCCTTTATTTTTCAATTCCAACGGCCGCCGGTGTATGCCATATATGCCATTGGCCTGCTCGCGATTTCGGCATTCAACAGCAAGTTTTACTGCAAATACATGTGCCCGCTAGGCGCAGCATTGAGCTTTATCACCCGCTTCCGGGTCTTTGACTGGCTGCGCCGCCGCAAGGAATGCGGTCGTCCCTGTCAGACCTGCGCCGCGCACTGCCAGATGAATGCCATTAAACCCACCGGTGAGATCATCGGTACCGAATGCCAGTACTGCCTGGAATGCCAGGTATTGTACTGGGATGATCACCGCTGTCCGCCGCTGGTGGATAAACAAAGCCGCCGTAAGAGACAGCAATCCAAGCCTATCGGCAGCGTCATACCCGCTACCCCGATGCAAAGTAACGATTTAGCTCACATCGACCCCCAACCGATTATTCAACATACCTTCAACCCTGGAGAACAACCATGAAAACAGACAGATTGTATCGATTCATCTTGACTGTTCTGTGCGGAACGCTGTTTGTATTACCAGCAATGGTAACTACGGCTTTCGCCCAGACACCATCAGAACATCCGAAGACCGGAGCCGAGGAGCTCAGTTATAAGGGCGCCCCCACGCCGGAATCGGATGTACAAATGGTCATCACGCCGGGCGCGCCGCCGATAACCGAAGCTGAATTCGCGACGGCCACCAAAGTCTACTTCGAACGTTGCGCCGGCTGCCATGGCGTGTTACGCAAGGGCGCCACCGGCAAGCCGCTGACGCCGGATATCACCCAGGGCCGGGGTACCGATTACTTAAAGGTATTGATCAGTTACGGCACCCCTGCCGGCATGCCGAACTGGGGCCGTTCCGGTGAATTAACCGAACAGGAAATCGACATTCTCGCGCGCTTCCTGCAACACGCGCCACCGACACCACCGGAGTGGGGCATGGAGCAGATCAAGGCCAGCTGGCAGGTACTGGTCCCGGTAGCGGATCGGCCGACGAAAAAGGAAAACAACTATAACATCGACAACATCATGTCCGTGACATTAAGGGACTCCGGTGAAGTAGCGTTAATCGACGGTGACAGCAAGAAGATCATCACGGTGATCAAAACCGGGTATGCGGTACACATCTCCCGCGCCTCTCATTCAGGCCGTTATGTCTACACCATCGGCCGCGATGCGAAAGTGGACATGATCGATCTGTTCATGAAGGAACCGCGGAAAGTCGCGTCCATCAAGATCGGACTTGAGGCCCGTTCAGTCGAAACCTCGAAATATAAAGGTTATGAAGATCAGTTGGCCATCGCCGGCGCCTATTGGCCGCCGCAATACGTGATCATGGACGGCCCGACTCTGGAGCCGAAGAAAATCGTCTCCACCCGCGGCATGACCGTCGATACCCAGGAATATCATCCGGAACCCCGGGTCGCGGCCATCGTGGCCTCACATGAGCATCCGGAATTCATCGTCAACGTCAAGGAAACCGGCCAGGTTTTGTTGATCAATTACGCCAACGTGGATGCACTCACTGTGACCACCCTGGACACCGCCCGCTTCCTGCATGACGGTGGCTGGGACCGGACCCATCGCTATTTCCTGACGGCGGCCAACCAGTCCGACAAGATTGCCGTGATCGATTCCAAGGACCGGGAGGTCGAGGCGATCATCGATGTCACCAAAACTCCGCATCCGGGTCGCGGCGCCAATATCGACGATCCCCAGTACGGACCGGTCTGGATCACCAGCGCTCTCGGTAACGCCAACATCACCTTCATCGGCACCGATCCGGTCGGCCATAAGGACAATGCCTGGAAGGTCGTGCGTGAACTCAAAGGCCAGGGCGGCGGCTCGCTGTTCGTAAAATCCCATCCGAAATCGACCAACCTGTGGGTAGACACGGCGCTGAACCCGGACGAAAAAATCAGCCAGTCCGTGGCCGTCTACGACATCAACAAGCTGGATCAGAAACCGGAAATCGTGCCGATCGCGGAACTGGCCAAACTCGGTGAGGGACCGAAGCGCGTGGTACAGCCTGAATACAGCGCCGACGGCACCGAGGTGTGGTTCTCCGTATGGAGCGGCAAGGAACAGGAATCCGCCATCGTCGTGCTGGACGACAAGACCCGCAAGGTCAAGGCCGTCATCAAGGACAAGCGTCTGATCACGCCGACCGGCAAGTTCAATATCTATAACACCCGGAACGATATTTACTAAACCGGGTTAATTTGGCTATAAACTAAGAAAGGAGAGGCTAACCCTCTCCTTTTTTATTTAGATGTCTTATCAGGTATAATTGACCCATGCATAATGAATTTACAGCGATAATTGAACGGGATGGAAAGTGGTACATCGCCTACTCACCTGAGGTGCCAGGCGCCAATGGGCAAGGTCGCACGAAAGTGGCTGCCCGAAAGAGCCTTGCGGAAGCGATTGAGCTCATTCTCGAAGATCGGCGTAAGGATGCATTGCGCGGATTGCCCAGCACCGCCATACGCGAGACGGTAACGGTTGGGTGAAACGCTGCGTTCTCCTTCGCCATCTGCGGCGGCACGGATGCTACCTCAAACGCGAAGGTGGTTCACACTCACTGTGGACAAATCCACAAACCGGCGCTGTCGAAGATGTGCTTCGCCATTCTGAAGTTGCCAATCGCCTAGCTGCAAAAATTTGCCGTAATCTCTCAGTACCTATCATTGGCGGTTAAACGATCATCCTAATCTTTTTCTGGACACCCTGAATACAGGATGCCTATACTTGGCTGAGCCTATTCTTTTGTGCTGGTTCGTGCCT
>JACVQI010000144.1 GCA_015661095.1 Gammaproteobacteria bacterium | reverse complement strand
CGATATCAAGCGCAACCTCGACGGCAAGGACATCAAAAAATTCATCATCGTCCCCGGCCGGCTAGTGAACATCGTCGTGGCTTAGGATAAGATAGAGCCATGCGCAATCGTCATCCGCTCCGGGCCTACGCCTTAAGTCATACCGGGATCATCCTGGCGCTGGCCCTGACGATGCAAGGCTGCGGTTTTCAACTGCGTGGCAGCCAGAGCCTCACCACCGCCCATATCTCCAGCCTGAGTTTGCATTCCACCACAGCGGACGATCTGGCCAGGGAAGTCAAATCACAACTGCAACTGGCGGGAGTCGCCGTCAACACCGGGGCCGACTATACCCTGTCACTCGAAAACGAAATCTACGATCGAGCGGTGCTGAGTGTTTCGCCCCAGACCGGCAAGGCCGAGGAGTTTCAACTGACGATGACTGCCCGGATATCACTGGCCAGGGCGGGCAACGCGGACCTGATCAGCAACGAATTGATCAGCGTGTCACACGACTACCTGTTCGACGAGGACGCCTTGCTCGGCAAGGCCTCCGAGGAAAACGCCCTGAAGGCAAACCTGCGGCGCCAGGCCGCCGCTGATATCATCCGGCGCGTGCATGCCAAAACCAAAGCCAACTAAACAGATTTCCGATCCAATCCGGCATGCGGATTAAAACCGAGCAACTGCCGGCCACTCTGGAGAAGCGCGGACTCGCGCCGATCTATTGCATCAGCGGCGATGAGCCGCTGCAACTGCTCGAGTCCGTCGACACCATCCGCCGTTATGCCAGTAGTCACGGCGTTGAAGAACGCATCATCTTGACCGTGGAGAAGGACTTTAACTGGCACAACCTGTTCGCAGCCGGCGCCAATCTGTCGCTGTTCGCCAGCCGCCGCCTGATTGAACTGCGGTTGGACGAACACAAGCCGGGCCGGGAAGGCGGCGCCGCCCTGACGGAATACGCCGCCGCGCCCCCGCCTGATAATATTCTGTTACTGACCATGGCCAGGCTGGATAAACAGGCGCAAAAATCCGTCTGGTTCAAGAGCCTGGAAGCCGGCGGTGTCATCATCCAGGTTTGGCCGGTGGAACCGGCACAACTGCCGGGCTGGATCATGCACCGCATCCGGCAATACGGAAAAACCATGCAACGTGAAGCCGCCACACTGATCGCCCAGAAAGTGGAAGGCAACCTGCTGGCCGCCAGACAGGAACTGGAGAAATTATGTTTGCTGGTGGACGCGCCCGAAATCACCCTGGAACATGTCATGAGCGCGGTCAACGACAGCGCCCGCTATGATGTTTTCAGCTTGATTGAAACGGCCTGTCTGGGCAACGGTGAACATACGGCGCGCATGTTACGAGGTCTGCAAAGCGAAGGTGTCGAACCCATCAGTATCTTTGGCGCCCTGCTGTGGGAATTGCGCCGCATGTGTGTCATGGCCTGTGCCCTGGAATCCGGCGTACCGCGCGAACAAGTTTTTAGTGAGCACCGGATCTGGCCGCAACGCCAGACCGCACTCGGCAAATTGTTACAACGATTGCCCGTGCGCCGGTTAACACCGCTGCTCGGTACTGCCTATCAACTGGATCGTCGCTTGAAAGGCGCCGTCCGCGGCAATCCGTGGGAATTGCTTGAACAGCTGCTGTTCCGGCTGGCCGGCATCAGGCTAGCATCAGGCACGGTCAATGGTTAGCAGAGTTAAATTATTAATTATCACCTGCAATGAACCTGCAAGGCAGCAAACAGTACAAAGCTAAAAAATCTAAAGCAATTTTGAAATCAACCTTTTTACTTTTTACTTTTTACTTTTTACTTGCCTGATGCTGAAACCGACAGGAATATTAGGCGGCATGTTCGATCCGGTCCATTATGGACACCTGCGCCTGGCGCTGGAGGCGCACCGGCAGCTCGACCTGCAGGAAGTGCGCCTGATACCCCTGCATACCCCGCCGCACCGGACCGCGCCCATCGCCGATGCCAGGCACAGACTGGCCATGCTGCAACTCGCCATCCGCGATACCAGGGGGCTGGTCGTGGACGAGCGCGAATTAAACCGGCAGGGCACGTCTTATTCCATCGACACGGTGCGATCGTTGCGGCAGGAATATCCCCGGCAACCGCTGTGTCTGATTATCGGCATGGATGAATTCCACATACTGGATACCTGGCGCGATTGGACCAGTTTGCTGGATATCGTACATCTTGTCATCGTGGATCGGCCGGGAGCGCGACCCCTGACGGATCAGCCGGTCCTGGTGGATCTCCTCAACAGCCACCAGTCTCAAGATCCGTCTGCGTTGTCAGCAGCAACTGCTGGTGTCATCGTAAAAATCAACGCACCGTTACTGGAGATTTCTTCCACATACATAAGAGAACTGATCCGCACCGGCGACAACATCAAGTACCTGACACCCGACCCGATTGTAGATTACATCAAACAGGAAAAACTCTATCAGTGAAACCATTGACCATTAAAAAACTCACAGCCTTGATTGTCGCTGCCCTGGAAGAACTGAAGGCCTACAACATACAGGTGCTGGACGTGACCTCGCTGACGTCGATCACCGATGTCATGATTATCGCCAGCGGCCGATCGAACCGGCAGGTCAGGGCCATCGCGGACAAGGTGCTGGAAAAACTCAGGGCAGCCGGGATTTCGACACTGGGGATCGAAGGTGAGCAGGAGGCCGAATGGATCCTGGTTGATGCCGGCGATGCGGTAATACACATCATGCAGCCGGTCACCCGCACCTATTATCAACTGGAAAAATTATGGAATACAAAGGAACTGTCCAGCAACACCACCACCATTTGACACGGAATCGACTGCCCCACTCCACTCACTTTTCACTTTAAACTTTAAACTTTTTTACTTGACGTGATCTATCTGGCCTCCAGGTCGCCCCGCCGCCGACAAATTCTGGAACAATGCGGCATTGAATTCGCAATCCTGGACGTGGCGATCCATGAACATTGGAACGGTACGGAAACAGCACCAGACTATGTCCGCAGGCTGGCGCTGGAAAAGGCCCGCGCTGGCAGCGAACTCACCGGGAAGAATCTCCCGGTACTGGCCGCCGACACTGAGGTCCTGGTTGATGGCACAATACTCGGCAAACCGGCCGATAAGGTGGCAGCCATAGCCATGTTGCAACGTCTGTCCGGGCGCAGTCATCAGGTATTGACCGCTGTGGCGCTGGTACAGAGGACGCAAACAGTTATCCTCAGCACCAGTGTCGTCACCTTCAGGCCACTGAGTATCGCTGAATGCGCGACCTATTGTGACAGTGGCGAACCGTACGACAAGGCCGGCGGTTATGCCATACAGGGGCGAGCGGCAGCATTTGTCACCAGGCTGGAAGGAAGTTATACCGGTGTAATGGGTCTGCCCCGGTACGAAACTGCGCAACTCTTGAGATAGCTCTGAAAAAGCCCCTCCTGGACTTTTCAGAGCACGGTGATTCGCTGTCTGGCCCGGGTCCGGGTCGGTTTAAACTTTCTTCGCCAGTATAGACAGCGATGCTGTTCCGCCTGGAGGTGTAGGCGGGCGTAGCCAAATACAAACGCGCCTGCAGGCGCGTTTGTATTCGTACATAGCTTTACCTGATTAGATTAGCGGTACAATCAACAAGGCGACGATATTGATGATCTTGATGAGAGGATTTACGGCGGGGCCGGCGGTGTCCTTGTAAGGATCACCCACCGTGTCGCCGGTTATAGCGGCCTTATGGGCATCCGATCCTTTGCCGCCAAATTTGCCATCCTCTATATATTTCTTGGCATTGTCCCAGGCACCGCCGCCCGTGGTCATTGAGATAGCCACGAACAGACCGGTAACTATGGTACCCACCAGCAAACCGCCCAGCGCCACTGGCCCGAGTATGACCCCCACCAGCACCGGCACCAGCACCGGCAGCAGCGATGGTACCACCATCTCCTTGATGGCGGCCTTGGTCAACATATCCACGGCGCGAGAGTAATCCGGCTTGGCCGTGCCTTCCATGATGCCGGGGATTTCCCGGAACTGGCGGCGTACTTCCAGCACCACCGAACCAGCGGCCCGGCCGACGGCCTCCAGGGCCATGGCGCCGAACAGGTATGGCACCATGCCGCCAATAAACAGGCCGATGATGACCAGCGGATCAGAGAGCGAAAACTCCAATGTCCGGCCGGCGCTTTCCAGGGCATGGGTATAGTCGGCAAACAGTACCAGTGCCGCCAGGCCCGCCGAACCGATGGCATAACCCTTGGTTACCGCCTTGGTGGTGTTGCCTACCGCGTCGAGCGGGTCGGTGATGGCGCGCACTGAGTCCGGCAGATTGGCCATTTCGGCGATACCGCCGGCATTGTCAGTGATCGGCCCATAGGCATCGAGAGCGACGATAATCCCGGTCATGGACAGCATGGAAGTCGCCGCGATGGCGATACCATAAAGACCTGCCAGTTCGTAGGCGCCCCAGATACTGGCGCACACCGCCAGCACCGGCAGGGCGGTCGCCTTCATGGACACGCCGAGACCGGCGATGATGTTGGTGGCATGACCGGTTTCCGAGGCCGCAGCGATGTGCTTGACCGCCGGGTATTGCGTGCCGGTGTAATACTCGGTGATCCAGACCAGTGCCGCCGTCAGCACCAGCCCAATCAGTGCCGTGTAATAAATATGTCGAGACAGCATATCAACACCGTCGATGACCACGGTTTTCCCCAGTGCCCACTCGGTCACGGGGTAGAAGGCGATGACGGCGATGACGCCGGCCACGATTAAACCTTTGTAAAGCGCGCCCATAATACTGCCGCCGGGGCCCAGCTTGACGAAATAGACGCCAATAACCGAAGCGATAATGGAAACACCGCCTAACGCCAGCGGATAGGTCACGACACTCACATTTCCCTCAGCCAGCAAACTACCCAACAGCATGGTGGCAATAACGGTCACCGCATAAGTCTCGAACAGATCCGCAGCCATACCGGCGCAGTCACCGACGTTATCGCCGACGTTGTCCGCGATCACAGCCGGGTTGCGCGGGTCATCCTCGGGGATGCCGGCCTCAACCTTGCCCACCAGATCGGCGCCGACGTCCGCGCCCTTGGTAAAGATGCCGCCGCCGAGCCGGGCGAAGATGGAAATGAGAGAGCCGCCGAAACCAAGTCCCACCAGGGCATGCAGAGTATGTGACATATCCGAGCCGGTATGCGTCAGGATCATGAAATAACCCGTCACCCCCAGGAGGCCTAGACCGACCACCAGCATGCCAGTGATGGCACCGCCGCGGAAAGCGATCTGCAGGGCCGCGTTCATGCCCTGGTTGGCGGCCTGTGCGGTGCGCAGGTTGGAACGCACCGAGACATTCATGCCGATATAACCGGC
>JACVQI010000306.1 GCA_015661095.1 Gammaproteobacteria bacterium | reverse complement strand
TTCAACCCACCCTACATAAACTCTGTGCCTCCGTTGTAGGTCGGGTAGAGAGCAGCGAAACCCGACATGATTAATTTTTTTATTCAACGCTTTCACCTATCCGGTGGGTTGCACGTCGTTCAACCCACCCTACATAAACTCTGTGCCTCCGTTGTAGGTTGGGTAAAGAGTAGCGAAACCCGACATGATTTACTCTTTGATTCAACACTTTTTCATCTGCATGGTGGGTTTCACGTCGTTCAACCCACCCTACGTAAACTTAAAATGCAAAAGTCTCGTCATTCCGGGCTTGTCCCGGAATCTAGTCTAATAATGGTTTACCTTGAACTTGATCTGATGTCCGCCCGGAGGGCGGTTCTTATCTCACTGGATACCGGCATGCGCCTGTATGACGGAGATAATGTTGCGGGACAGCACCTAAAATGATCGGCGCCACCCAGGGCAGAACCTTCCGGCACGGTATTCATCCGGAGGAACACAAGGAGCAGACCCTCGGCAGTCTGATCCAGCGCATGCCGTTTCCGGCGGAAGTGGTGCTGCCCTTGAGTCAGCACCTGGGCGCCTCCTCGAAACCCGTGGTCAAATCCGGTGACAAGGTCTACCGGGGACAGTTGATCGCCGCGGCGGATGGTTTTATGTCCGTGCCCCTGCACGCCTCGGTGACCGGCCAGGTAACTGCCATTGAAAAGCGGCACCATCCTTCCGGTAAAATGGTGGAGGCCATCATCATCGCCAGCGACCTCAATTCACCGCAGACATTATTTAACGAAGGCCCGATAGCCTGGCAACATTCATCGACCAAAGAATTGCTGACGGCGATCCAGGGCGGCGGTTTCGTCGGCCTCGGCGGCGCCGCCTTCCCGACGCACGTCAAGTTCAGTGTCCCGGACGGCAAACGGGTACGGTTCCTGCTCATCAACGGTTGTGAATGCGAACCTTACCTGACCACCGATCACCGCATCATGCTGGAATACGCCGACGCCATCCTGCTCGGGATCCGCATTGTCCAGCACCTGCTCGGCGCCGAGAAGACGTACCTGAGCGTGGAAAACAATAAATGGGATGCCATCCGCATGCTGCGCGAGCGGATACCTGCCGATCTGGCGTGTGAGGTCATCCCGTTACAAACCAAGTACCCGCAAGGCGCCGAGAAGATGCTGATTGCCGCAGTGCTGCACCGGGAAGTGCCGAGCGGTCGTCTGCCGATTGACGTGCAGGTGATGGTCAGCAATGTCGGTACCGTTGCCGGGATCGGCGATCTGTTTGCCTATGGCCAACCACTGATAGAACGGGTGGTGACGGTGACCGGGCCGGGGATCAAACATCCATCCACATTATTAATACCGCTCGGCACCCGCCTCAGCGATATCCTCGATTATTGCGGCGGCATCAGCGCCGCAACCAGGCAGGTGATATTCGGTGGACCGATGATGGGCAGTCCGCAAGCCAGACTTGATGTGCCGATCCTTAAGGGGACCTCGGGCATCGTCTGCCTTACCGAAGTTCTGGCAACGGATCGCAAGGAATACGCCTGTATCCGCTGTTCCGCCTGCCTCGATGCCTGCCCGGTGTTTCTGAATCCCAGCCAGTTGGGCTCGCTCGCCAAAAACGGTCGCTACGAGGACATGCTGGGACTGCACATCATGGATTGCATCGAATGCGGCTCCTGCTCCATTCCGCTGGTGCAACGCTTCAAGGTGGCCAAGGGTCTGATCCGTGTCAAACAACAAAAGAAAAAGGCCGCCGCATGAACACCAACCCGCATTTCTCAACACCTGCAGTAATTAGTTCCTTCTCCACAAAAAATTTCGTCATGCCGGGCTTGACCCGGCATCCAGTAAACAATTGTTTTTACTGGATTCCGGCATTCGCCGGAATGACGGCGCTTTTAAATCTGATACTTCATATTTAGATAGATATCGTAGCCCGGATGAAGCGCAGCATAATCCGGGAAATCATTTCCTGGATTTCATTTCATTCCATCCAGGCTACGCTTGCGAGCCTCGTACGCAGCAGGAGGGTAGTGAGAAATGGGGGATAATACCCCTCAATTAGTTTTATCCTCGGCACCGTTCCAGAAACGGCCGGTGGACACGCCGCTGGTCATGCGGCATGTGCTCTACAGCCTCATTCCGGTCATGCTGGCCGCGATTTATTTTTTCGGTATCAGCGCCCTGCTCATCATCCTGGTTTGTGTCTTCGGCTGCGTCCTGACGGAATGGATATGCTCCAGCGGCCCGTTACGCAACAGTTCCCTGCTGGACGGCAGCGCCGTGCTGACGGCGGTGCTGCTGGCACTGACCCTGCCGCCGGGTATTGCGCTCTGGATGGCCTTCGCCGGTGGCGTCATCTCGATCCTGCTGGGCAAGATCCTGTTCGGCGGCCTGGGCCAGAACATTTTCAATCCGTCCCTGACCGGCCGCGCCTTTCTGCAGGCCTGCTTTCCCGTACCGTTGACGACCTGGGCGCCGAACATGGGCTTTGATGACTTCTTCACTTTACGCGGCGATCTATTCACCTTCCCTTTCACGACTCCTCATTTTGATGCGATCAGTGCCGCGACACCGCTGGCGCGGATGAAATTCGATAGAGAGGCTACGGACTTACTGGATCTGCTGCTCGGCACCACGTCCGGATCGCTGGGCGAAACTTCAGCCATCCTGATTTTACTGGGCGGCGCCTACCTCGCGTACCGCCAATTCCTCAACTGGCGAGTACCGGTGGGAATATTTCTGGCGGCGTTTGTAACGGCCTCCCTCCTGCACGGGTGGGATGCCGGCAGACATCCGGACGGCGTGTTTCATTTGTTCTCCGGCGGTCTGATGCTGGGTGCGGTATACATGGCCACTGATCCGGTCACCTCGCCCGTCACACCCATCGGCAGTTGGGTTTATGCCATCTGCATCGGCGTACTGGTGGTCGCGATCCGGCAGTTCGGCGGCCTGACCGAAGGCGTGATGTATGCCATCCTGTTCATGAATGCCTGGACACCCATGATCGATCGCGTCACCCAGCCGCGCACCTATGGCACCATCAAAACCGAAACCAGCCCAGGCGACGGCAATGACTGAACACAGTTCGCACATCCAGCCACCGGTCTTGATAGCTAATGTAGGTCGCGTAGAGCGTAGCGAAACCCGACGTAATTTACTCTTTTATTCAACGCTTTTTCACTTATATGGTGGGTTTCACTTCGTTCAACCCACCCTACGTAAACCATCCCCTCTCCCACTCCGGGAGACGACTGCATGGATG
>JACVQI010000143.1 GCA_015661095.1 Gammaproteobacteria bacterium | reverse complement strand
CGCACGTCCGCCACATAAGTACCGTCGATACCCGCCACCAGCACGGTGGTGTGTTGGGCGCTCAGGCTGGCGATGACCTGTTTAATCCGGGGATTACGTTGCCGGGCCAGGGTATCGATCGATTGCAGCAGGCTGATTTTCTGATCCGTATCGATGGACAGCAGTGGATCGCTGTCTCGGTACAGAGCCGGCGCTGTGGTGTGCCGCCAGGCCTGTAACTGGCGGGATGCCCCACTTACGGCGATGGCCCTGGCGGTGCGGGCGGCCTGGGTCAGGGCCGGCAGCAGGATTTCATCGGAATAGGCGAAGCCGGTTTTCTCACCGCTGATGGCCCGCACCCCGACTCCCTGATCGATGCTGTAGGAGCCTTCCTTGACAATGCCGTCCTCAAGTACCCAGGATTCAGTACGCGCGGATTCGAAAAACAAGTCCGCCTGATCGATGCCGCGGATGCTGAGTTGATCCAGGGTCTGCCGGATATCCTTCAGTTCCATGCCGACCGGGGCCAGCAGTTGTTGTTGTGCTGTCTCGAGAGTATCAGTCATAAATTTTATTACTGTAACAAGCGGGTATGTTGCAGTGCCGGAAAACTGGTACGCAGTTCGCTCTGGCGGTTGAGGTCCAGTTCGGCACAAACCAGGCTGGCGCCGAATTCCAGTGCTCCGAGTACTTCACCCCACGGATCGATAATCATACTATGGCCCCAGGTACGGCGCTGGTCTGAATGCTGGCCGCCCTGATTCGGGGCGATGACAAAACACAGATTCTCGACCGCCCGCGCCCGCAACAGTAATTCCCAGTGCTTTCTCCCCGTCGTTTCCGTGAAGGCCGATGGGACGGTCAGGATCACGACTTCCTGGGCCAGCATCCGGCGGTAGAGTTCGGGGAAGCGCAGGTCATAACAGATGGACATGCCAACATTGCCGAAGGGTGTTGCCGCGACCACGACCTGATCACCCGCGAGCAGGGTCTTCGATTCCTGGTAGGATTCCTTGCCGTCACCGATGCGAACATCGAACAGATGCAGTTTGTCATACCGGGCAGTGCAGACACCATCAGGGTTATACAACAGGCAGGAGTTGGAGATGCGTCCTTGGTCGTGCGTGCTCAGGGGGATGGTGCCACCCATCAGCCAGATGCCATAACGTCTGGCGTTATTGGCCAGGAATTCCTGGATCGGACCGGCGCCGTAGCGCTCCTGGTGACGCAGCTTTGCCTGATCATTCCGGCCGATGATCGGAAAAAATTCGGGCAGCACGGCCAATTGCGTCTGCTGCTCCGCCGCCTGGCGGATCAGGTCCCCGGCGCTGGCGAGATTTTCCTCGACGTCAGCCGTGGACACCATTTGCAGCGCGGCTACTTTCACTTTATTTACCATGACGCCAAGTATACGGTTGCTGGTCAGGTTGGTACAGACGATCAATTTATCATCGTTTCTGATGAATTGAGCAGGTTACCGGCCTGTATCCCGGTGCAGGAATACCTTATAATCAACCACTTGAATCACGAGGTTTAGCAGTAATTCCCTAATTTAAGTGTTGATTGCAGATTTATGAGCGAAGAATTTCCGAGGATTAAGCGGTTACCGCCCTACGTCTTCAATATCGTCAACGAATTGAAGATGGAGGAGCGCCGCCGTGGCGAGGACATCATCGATTTTGGCATGGGCAACCCGGATCAGCCGGCGCCCCCGCACGTGGTCGAAAAACTGGTCGAGGCCGCCCGTCGCGATGATACCCATCGCTATTCGGTGTCGCGCGGTATCCCCAGATTGCGCAAGGCCATCGCCGACTGGTATAAGCGGCGCTTCGATGTCGATCTGGATCCGGAGTCGGAGACCATAGTCACGCTGGGCTCGAAGGAAGGATTGTCACATCTGGCCATGGCCATCGTCGACAAGGGCGATGCGGTGCTGGTGCCCAATCCCGCTTATCCCATACACCCCTACGGGTTCATCATCGCCGGTGCCGACGTGCGGCATGTGCCGATTGGGGCCGATATCGATTTCTTCGCGGAACTGGAAAACGCGGTCCGCAACAGCTGGCCGAAGCCGAAATTGCTGTTATTGAATTTTCCCAGCAATCCCACCACTCAATGCGTCAACCTGGCGTTCTTCGAGCGCATCGTGGCGTTTGCCCGTGAGCACGAGATCCGGGTGATCCAGGATCTGGCCTATGTCGATATCGTGTTCGACGGTTATCGGGCGCCATCCATCCTGCAGGTCAAAGGCGCGAAGGACATCGCCGTCGAATTCTTCAGCCTGTCCAAGAGTTATAACATGCCGGGCTGGCGTATCGGCTTCATGTCCGGCTCCTCGGTTCTGGTCAACGCTTTGGCCCGATTAAAATCGTATTTCGATTACGGCATGTTTACGCCCATTCAGGTTGCCGCTATCTCGGCACTGGAAGGCGATCAACAATGTGTGACGGACAACTGCAACACTTACCGGCAGCGCCGTGATACCTTGTGCGACGGTTTGAATTCCGTTGGCTGGAAGGTGGAGAAACCGAAAGCGACCATGTTTGTCTGGGCCCCGATCCCGCCGGAGTATCAGGGTATGGGCTCACTCGAATTTTCCAAGAAGTTACTCTTGCAGGCAAAGGTCGCGGTTTCGCCCGGGATCGGTTTCGGCGAGTATGGCGACAAGTTCGTTCGTTTCGCCCTGATTGAAAACGAGCATCGGACGCGCCAGGCGATCCGGGGCATACGTGCCATGTTCCGGGACGACCGGAAACGTGCCGGCGAACAATTACAGGTTAAGGGTTGATGGCAGGGTGACAAGTATGCAACCGGTCAAGGTAGGTTTAATGGGTCTGGGTACCGTCGGCGGCGGCACGGTGAGTGTCTTAAGCCGCAACGCAGAGGTGATCGCGCGCCGCGCCGGCCGTGGCATCCACATCAGCCACGCCGCCGCCAAGGCCTATAACGCCGCTGCTATCACGGGCCTGGATCAGATCGAAAAAATCACCGATGACGCCTTTGCGGTCGTCAACGATCCCGAGATTGAAATCGTCGTCGAACTGATCGGCGGCTATCATCCGGCGCTGGAGCTGGTGATGCAGGCCATCGCCAATGGCAAACATGTGGTGACCGCCAACAAGGCGCTGATCGCACTCCATGGCAATGAGATCTTCGCCGCCGCCCAGAAACAGGGTATTACCGTAGCGTTCGAGGCGGCCGTGGCGGGCGGCATTCCGATCATCAAGGCGCTGCGCGAAGGTCTGGCGGCCAACCGGATCGAGTGGGCCGCCGGCATCATCAACGGCACCAGTAATTACATCCTGACCGAAATGCGCACCAAGGGACGGGATTTCAAGCCGGTATTGAAAGAGGCGCAGGCGCTGGGCTATGCCGAGGCTGATCCGGCCTTCGATATTGAAGGTATCGATGCCGCCCACAAGCTGACCATACTGGGTTCCATTGCTTTCGGCATCCCCTTGCAGTTTGACAAGACCTATATCGAAGGCATTGTTCGGATCGACCGGCAGGACGTCGCCTATGCGGAAGAACTTGGCTACCGCATCAAACATCTGGGCATTACCCGCAATACCGGTCGCGGCATCGAGATGCGGGTGCATCCCACATTGATCCCGAAACGGCGCTTGATAGCCAATGTCGACGGCGTCATGAACGCCGTACTGGTGAAGGGTGATGCCGTCGGACACACCTTATATTATGGCGCCGGCGCCGGTTCCTTTCCGACCGCATCGGCGGTGGTGGCGGATCTGATCGATATTACCCGCGCCCTGACCACCGACCCGGAAAATCGCGTCCCGCATCTGGCCTTTCAGCCGCATGCCATGGCCGATACCAGGGTGTTGCCGATGGAGGAAGTGGAGACTGCTTATTATCTGCGCATGCAGGCCGTGGACCGGCCCGGTGTGCTGGCGCTGGTCACCAAGATCCTCGGTGACCGCGGCATCAGCATTGAGGCGATCATCCAGAAGGAACCGGGTGAAGAGGTAAAGTATGTTCCCATCATCATCCTGACGCAGCGCATCCAGGAACGCAACATGAATGAGGCTATCGCGCTGATCGAAAAACTGGATGTGATTAAAGGGCATGTCACTCGCATCCGCGTGGAAACGCTGGAATAAAGTTGAAATTAGCAAGTGAATCGATATACCGGCATTATTGAACATTATCGTGAGCGTCTGCCGATCGCGGCCGGGACGCGCATCATTGCCATGTGTGAGGGCAATACCCCGCTCATCAGGCTGGAGAATATTCCGGCGCTGACCGGCCGGCAGGTCGAGATCTATGTAAAGTATGAAGGACTCAACCCGACCGGCTCCTTCAAGGATCGGGGCATGACCATGGCGGTGACGCAGGCCTATGCCGAAGGTTCACGGGCGATAATCTGCGCCTCCACCGGCAATACCTCTGCCTCGGCCGCCGCCTACGCGGCCCGGGCCGGCATGACGGCCTTCGTCCTGATCCCGGCAGGCAAGATCGCCCTGGGCAAACTGGCACAGGCGATGATGCAGGGTGCCGTCGTTATTCAGATCAAGGGCAACTTCGATGATGGTATGCGGCTGGTCAAGGAGGTCGCGCAGGCGGCGCCGGTGACTATCGTCAACTCGATTAATCCCTTCCGCTTACAGGGGCAGAAGACCGCTGCCTTCGAGATTATCGATCAGTTGGGGCGCGCGCCCGACTACCATTGTCTGCCGGTCGGTAATGCCGGGAATATTTCCGCCTACTGGATCGGTTACAGCGAATATGCGGGCAAGTATGCGGGCTCCTGTAATTTCTGCGATGGTACTTGCAAGTTTCAGCAACCAGCGGTCGTTTCCACCCGGCCGAAGCTGCTCGGTTACCAGGCCAGCGGCGCCGCGCCGTTCCTGCGTGGCGCGATGGTGGATGATCCGGAGACTATAGCCACGGCCATACGCATCGGCCGCCCGCAATCCTGGGAACTAGCCTGGAACGCCAGTCGCGAGTCCGGCGGCTGGTTCGATGAATTTACCGATGCCGACATCCTGGCCGCGCAAAAACTGCTGGCGGAAAAAGAAGGCATATTCTGCGAACCGGCCTCGGCGATCGCCATCGCCGGCGCCTTACGGGACATCGCCAACGGCAAGATAGCGGAGCAGAGCGTGGTGGTCTGTACGCTGACCGGACATGGTTTGAAGGATCCGGATACGGCCATCAAGCAGAGCACCAAACCACTATTGCAAATTGATGCGGAACTCAGTCAGGTTAAGAAGGCGATACTCGATAATATTTCTTGACGGCCAGGGACTGGCCGTTAAAAACTTGGCAATGATCCATAATGTATAATCTGACTTTGCTGATTCCAGGATTGCTGGGATCCCATACCGATTTACCACGGGAGGAGCAGCCGCAATTCCCGGCCATCGAAACACTGCTCGCC
>JACVQI010000142.1 GCA_015661095.1 Gammaproteobacteria bacterium | reverse complement strand
CCTGACCTATGCCCAGGCTGCCGCCCGGTCCATTGAACTCGGCGGCAAATTCAGCGGCCAGGAAGTCCCAGCCGATCTGAACGGCGAAACCAAAGAGGCGGTGGCGGGTATAGTCGGCACGGGTCTCATCGGCGTTGCCAGGGATAATCCGGGCGGCCCCGGCTTTGGTGGCGCCCCACCCACCCCGGCTAGCCCCGGTAATCCGCCAAGAACCGGTACTCCGGCCGGCTTGTGCGCAGGTTTTATGAGCGTCGAAGTGGATCTGGAAACCGGCAAGTATCAAATCACGGATTATGTCGCGGTATCCGACTGCGGTACGGTTATCCATCCCATGGGACTGGCGACCCAGATCAAGGGTGGGGCGGTGATGGGTATCGGCATGGCCGGCCTGGAACGCACTGTCTTTGACCCGCAAAATGGTCTGCCGGCCAATGTCGGGATGTACCAGACCAAGTCACCCAGTTACCTGGATGTCCCATCACAGATGGATGTGGCCGGCGTTGATCTCCCGGATGCCGACAATCCACTGGGGGTCAAAGGCGCGGGAGAGCCCCCCATGGGTGCCGGTGCCTCAGCACTGCTATCAGCATTATCGGATGCACTGGGCGGACATATGTTCAATCGCGCCCCGGTGACACCGGATCTGATCCTAAGCGTGGCGGCAGGCAGCCAGGCTTATAAGCCGTTACGTATCAACTCTCAATAGAGATATCACAACTTAAAAACGCCATCACGGGTAACCGTGATGGCGTTTTTTATTAACATCTATCACCCATGTGGCAGCTAGATTTTCAGCCTGCTCGTATATGTCCTACTTAAGTTAAGACTACACTCGATCAGCCCGGCACAGGCGGCTATTACCAACATAATCCGGGTGTAAATCCGGCACGATTTCAATGTGCAATAAATGTGGATTTTCCCCGGTAAAAACCGCTCCTGGAGACCGTATTCTATTGACACATATCAATTAACCCACCACAATGCTTTTCTATAATTTTGCCGTATTACGTCCCGGGAATTAATTCAATCTGGCCAAGGTCTTACCGGTTATGAATGTTTCCCTTTACTCAATCAAATAACCAGATACAGGAGCAAATCATGAACAGGCTAATCAAATCCATGGTGATAGGGATAGTTTGTTTGCCCTACTTGTTTGCAATCGCTGCCACCAAGACAGATGAAGTTGTCCTGGAGGTAATGGATCCCCGGGGCGAGATTCCGCCCCCGACATTTAACGCGCCGGCAGAACGAGTCTCTAATCTCGATGGCAAAACTGTCGGTATCTACTGGATCGGAAAAGCCGGCGGTGATAATTTCTGGGATAACGTCGAAGCGCTCCTGAATGAAAAATATCCCAACACCAAAACCAAGCGGTACCAGGGAGTTTTTGATCTTGGCGATGCACGAGCAGCCGAAATCGCCAAGGAAGTTGATACCGTCTTTTATGGTGTAGGAGATTGAGGCTCCTGTACTTGGGCCGGCGGCGCCGGTTCTGCAAGACTGGAAAAAATCGGGATGCCCACTGTCTACCTGACTACCTCCCAATTCAACGAGAATGCCCATTTCTCCGCTGAAGACAATGGTGTGCCTAACATGCGCATCGTAGACATACCAGCTGATGAATTTTATCGGGAGAGAATCAGCAAGGAACGTGTGAAACCAGTGGTGGCTAAACATTTTGACAGGATGATCTCTGCCATGACCTCCCCCATCACGGCTGATGAAAAACGTCCGAAAAAGCAGCAATCCGTCACTCGTACCATGAAGGTCAGTGGCACCAGTACCGAAGATGCGCTGGAAAGTTTTAATGACATGTTTCTGACGAACCACTGGTCGGATGGTCTGCCCGTCGTGGCACCGACACCGGAACGGGTAAAATGGATGCTCACGGGCACCAGCCGTTCACCGGACGAGAAAATAGGGTCCATATCACCCAGAAACGGCATGGCAACCATCGAAAAGATTGCTGTCAATGCGGTCATGGCAGGAGCGAAGCCGGAATATTTACCGGTGATTATCGCTGCAATTGAGGGGCTCGCAGATCCGCAATTCGATGACCTGCATTTTGCCACCTCCACTGGTTCCTTTAATCTTCTCATTGCCGTGAGTGGTCCTATTGCTGAAGAGTTAGGCATGAGTAACGGTCTGGGTATGTTCAGCTATGGCAACCGTGCTAACAGTACCATTGGCCGCGCTGTCAGAATGTCTATCATCAACTTTGGACAAACCTGGCCTGGAGTAAATGACATGGCACTGGTTGGCAGAGCCAATCCTCATACATTCCTGACTTTTGCGGAAAACCAGGCCCAGAGTCCCTGGACCTCCTATGTGATTGACCAGGGCTTTAAAGAAGGCGACAGCATTGTAACGCTTTCAGTATATGGAATGGGTGCCCCGCAAGTTCATGGCGGTGGCGCGGTTGCACTGGTGCCGCCGGAAAGTATTATTAATACTATCATCAACGATATTAAAACTGCTGCCCGTGGGCGAGTGGCTACCACGCCCAATGGTCCCGCGAGCAGGTTTGGTCGTTCCCATGGAAAACTTGTGGTGATAATGAATCCGGAAGTGGCTCAGGAACTACAGGGTCGCCTTGGTTACACGCGTGAAAGTCTGATTCAATACATACACGATGAAGCCAGCGTGCCCTTCGAAGACCTGGCAGAGGCGGAGATAGCATCTGTCAAACAGGCGATTGAGTCCGGCTATATCCCCAAGGAACGGGTTGCTGCGTTTGAAGCAGGTCTGAAACCAGGAGGGAAAGTACCTTCGATGCGGGAACTGAGTGATCTTAAACTCTTCGTAGCCGGCGGGATTCCAGGGTACACGCTAACCATGAGGGGATATCTGGACGGAATATATAGTCCTGACTCCCATGTCACCAAAGCGATTACCGGGCAAACCCTGACGGGTAAAAAAGGCGGTAGTTCAGCGGTATCAGCACGTTAGCATGGTGCTGAACATTTAACCGCCAGTGGACTCTAAGGATATAGCATCAAGTGAAACCGGTTGGTGTAACAGTTAATTGCAGATAACAAGAGGTTGAGAAAATGAAGTATTTATTCAAAAAACAATTTCTAACTCCCATGATTGTCATGACGGGGATGTTATCGCTGCCGGCAACCGGTTTCACCCAGGATTTTACCGCTGAAAATTATGAAACACCGGAAATGATGGAATTCACACCTGATTTCATCAAAGCTGAAGACGTGAAGAAAATGATCGATGCTGGTGACAGCAGTTTTGTCCTGGTCGATAACGCGCCGGCCATGGCATTCGAAGAGGAGCATATTCCGGATGCCATCAGTTTTCCTTTCGTAGCGCAAATCACGCCGCCGGTTAATTTACCCAGGAATAAAACCCTCATAATGTATTGCCCGTGTGGTCCTGACGATGCCGATTCCATTGCCATGGCAAAACAGTTAAGAATGTTCGGCTACTTTCGGGTCAAAATCCTGCATGGTGGCTGGTTCGAATGGCTGGACAAAGGCTATCCCATCTTCGAGAAAGAAGCCGGAGCGGAGGATGCATAATGAATAAATTCACCAAAACATTTCTTATTTGCTGCATTTCACTGATGACTACCTTTGCCTGGTCTGAAACCGGCGAAGTCAAATCCAGCTATGCGGTCGGTGAAACCACCCAGTCGTTCACTGTTATGGATGTCACGGGGGCTTATAAAGGCAAACGCATCTGTTACGTGTGCGAATTCCAGGACGAGCCCAATATCATTGGCTTTTTCCAGAATACCGGCGATAAAACCGCGGAATTCATTACCCAAATGAACGATGTGTACCTGAAGAACAAGGACCGGCATCTAAAGGCAGTGGCGGTCATTATCGCCGGCATGGAAGCCCAACCCTGGCTGGAACAATTAAGTGCCTCGAAAAAGATCGAAATCCCGCTGGTCGTGCTGCGCAAAGGGACCAGTGATCTGGCCGTACGTCTGTATCGTTTGAACCCTGAGGTTGAAAATACGTTTCTCGTCAATATCAACCGCAAGGTTATCGCGAATATCTCCGGTATCGAGACGGACAAATTCAATCTGGTCGCGGATGCCGCCACCCAAATGCTCAAGGACAACAACCTGTAAGAGTTACTCGATATGTTGACTTCCTTGTTTAACTCGAACCGGATGCTGTCACTGCTACTGACAGCCGTATTCAGTTTCGGGACCGCATGCACAGTCAGTGCCGATCCCGTCGCGAAAATCGACATCCCGCAACTGGAAGCCTTGCTCAGCGCCAACAAAGGCAAGGTCACCATCGTCAATTTCTGGGCGACCTGGTGCCCACCCTGCCTGAAGGAATTCCCGGACATCGTCAAGTTGTACAATCAATACCACGATCGCGGACTGGAAGTTGTCGCCATTTCCATGAATGAACCGGAAGAGATGGAGGACATTGAAGCATTCGTACAGGAACATCAGCCGCCGTTCCCGGTGTACCTGGCCGCCACACTCGATGAGACTTTTTACTCGGGGATAGGTAATGATTGGCAAGGGTTGATCCCGCTGACCCTGATCTTCGACACTGAAGGCAAATCCGCCCATTTCCATTTGAAGGAAGTTAACTTCGCCGGACTGGAGCAGGATATATCGGTATTACTGCCGCCCGCAGCAAAATAATCCACCGAAATAATATTCTCTGGGCCCCCGCCCGCCCAGCCAGCCAGCCAGACCCCACACCGCCCATGAGACGACGATGGGCCCCTCAACAGTCAACTCCCCTTAATAACCTACGCCCCGCCCCCGGATATAGCCTGAAATTCAGCAGGCTTGTTCTCCATCACCCCCTATCGACTAATATTCGCCCAGAGCAACGCCGGATAGCTGTTATCCGGGACACATTCATCCATCATCTGGCAAGCGGGAGGGCAGCAGAACGATGGTGAGGAAAAAAAACTAATCTCGAATGGCAAAAACGAGCGGGTTGACGACATACTGATGATAACCGTTCTCAGTCCATTCTCTGATAGCGAATTCCTATCCCTTTGAAGATCCAAAGCGCAACGCAAAGCCGGCTGAATTAAACGAGAGAATAAGTTATATTTGTCTACAACCTCTTTTATTATGTCTAGATTGCTACATTGATATACTCGAAGTTAATAACAAAAACACCGCCCCACACAATGGATTTATCGGCCGGCAAAGGAAAGGTTTTTCATATCCTTTTAATCAAACCTACCCGGTATGATGATGATGGATATCCGATTCAATGGCACCGATCTTCAGTGCCGTCTAATTCCCTTGCCTGTTTGTACGGTATCGCCCAGGATAGTGCCAACCGCCGGGTTCTTGGGGACGATGTTGAGATCAGGATATTCAGCATTGACGGAAACCTGGTGCCCGTTCCCCGGGACGGAAAGGAGATCGGCATTGCCCAGATCTACG
>JACVQI010000020.1 GCA_015661095.1 Gammaproteobacteria bacterium | reverse complement strand
AAAGGGAGAAAAAGACGTTCAGTAGTTTTTGCCAGGTAGCAGTCCTCCATTGGTGGCCGGCCTACAACTGTGGCGTTATAGATGGCATCCCTTCGGTGAGTTAAAGCAGTTACATGGAAGACAGGGTAGTCGTCCACCAGGGAATAATATCCGGTGTGGTCTCCAAAGGGACCTTCCATGCGTAGTTCCGTCAAGTGAACTGTTCCTTCGAGAATAAATTCCGCATCGGCAGGTACAAGAATTGAGATAGTTTTGCCCCTGGTCATCCTTGTCCTTTTGCCGCGAAGGAATCCACTAAACATGACTTCATCCATCCCTTCTGGTAATGCGGCAACTGTAGCCAGCAAGAGGGCAGGATCGGTTCCCAACGCCACGGCAATTTGGAATTCCTTCCCCATCTTTTTTGCGCGATAATAGTGAAATCCTCCGCCCTTTTGAATCTGCCAGTGCATCCCAGTTGTTTGTTCATCAAAAACCTGCATGCGGTACATGCCTACGTTCCGTTTTTTCGTATGGGGGTCATACGTAAAAACCTGAGGGAGTGTAATAAAGCGTCCGCCGTCTTCAGGCCAGCTGGTTATAATGGGAAGCTCATTTAAATTGGGGCTGCTAACCACTTGCTGAGATCGAGGCCTGGAGGTTGTTTTTGGAATGGTACACAGTAGCCGTCGTGCTATGCCGGGATGTTTGAAAAACACCTTCGGTTTTGGTGGCAAAGCTTCTTCCATAAAAGTGATCAATTCCTCGCCGAGCTGATCAGGATGTTTTCCCAATGCCAGCTCAATCCGTTTTTCACTGGCAAGGACGTTCATGGCCAGAGGGAATCGGGCGCCACGAACATTTTCAAAAAGCAAGGCGGGCATACCTTCGCGCATCGCTCGAATAGAAATTTCGACGACTTCCAGTCGTGCGTCTACTTCGGTTTTGATCCGTAACAGCTCGCCGTTTTTTTCTAAATACGTGATAAAATCCTGCAATGAATATATTTTCATGAGATGCACACAATATTATACTCAGCATAATATCGAAAATATTATGCCTACGCTTGAGCCTCAATTGGAAGCTTATTTAAGACACACTCATTCATGGTTATCTCTTGTTTCAGCTTATTAAAGATTTCCTCTAGCTGTGTTTCATCAGGAATGTATTGAACCTTTATGCTTTCCATCATCTTAAAACCGCATTCTTTCAATGCGTTCTCTACATGACTAACCGCTTGCCCTCCCCAACCGTAGGAACCAAAGGCAAGTCCAATCCTGTTTTTTGGCGACAACCCCTTTAAATAGGTTAAAAAACCTGCCACGGTAGGAAGCATATTGCTATTTAACGTGGGAGAACCGACACAAATAAATCGTGTAGTCAATACATCGGCAATAATATCCGAAATATGACTATGTCCGAGATTGGCCATCTTCACGGGAATTCCATGGGATTCAAAAGCTTCTTGAATACTATCGGCAATCTTTTCCGTAGATTTCCACATGGTGTCATAGATTATCAGGCACTTGTTATCTACCTGATTGGAAGCCCATTTCTTATATTCTTCCACAATGGTCTTTGCATGCGAACGCCAGACAATCCCGTGACTCGGGGCAATCATGTCAATCGTTAATGGGGTAACAGCATCCATGGCCTTTTGAACCTGGCTGGAATAAGGTAAAACAATATTTGCATAATATTTCTCTGCCTCATCAACAATAATACCAAGAGGATATTCATCATCAAACCTTTCAGAAGAAGCGATATGCTGCCCAAAAGCGTCGTTTGAGAACAGGATACGGTCTTCTTCCAGGTAACTCACCATATTATCAGGCCAGTGTACCAATGGAGTGAGAACAAACTTGATGTTTTTCCTGCCAAGAGAGACAGTCTCCTCCGATTTGACGACTTTGAAATTCCAATCATTTTTTTTATAATGAGCCTGCAACCCCTTTTGTCCATGAGGAGAGGTTATAATTGTGGCATTTTTCGCAATCTTCATGAGGAGTGGCAAACTGCCCGAATGGTCCATCTCCACATGATTTGAAACAATATAATGAATATGTGAAGGGTCGATGAGGGAGGACAACCTCTTCATCATTTTGTCGAAAAGGTATGATCGTACCGTATCAATTAAGGTAATTTTTTCGTCGAGCCTGCCCATCTCGAGCCAGCCGCGCGGCGCGACTTCAATCAGGCGCGTAACTCGCCAGTCACCGTTGTCGTTGACGTCGATTTTTCGCGCGAACGGAAAGATGGTATTGAGCCGGAAATTGTCGGTGATCGGATGGCGGCCGTAGTTCGCCGCGACCGCCACGGCGGGCGAAGCATTGAGCCGCGCAGCGTCCGGATCAACCACCGTGCCGGGGCCGAGCGTGAGCCCCAGCAACTCGGCAATGGGCTGCAGCCCGCGCAGGGGCTCCGGATCGATCAGCCACAGCAGATTGCCGCCCTTTTGCAGGTATTGTTTGATCTTCTGCACTTCAACCGGCTGCAGATTCACCTGCGGGTTGGCAATCAAAAGCAAGCTGGCATTGGCCGGCACTTCCTGCGCGAGCGCGAGATTGACGCTGTTGGTCTTGAAGCCCTTGGCGCCGATCTGTTTGCCGAATTCGCCGAGGTCATGGTTGGCGATGCCGCTCAGGCGTCGTTCGCCGTGGCCGTCAAGCGCCATGATGAGGCGCTCGCTCGAGCGCATCAGCCGCATCAGCGCATTGGCGAACGACTGCTCGTTGTAATCGGTCAGCCGCTCGCTCTTCTGGTTGTACTCGATCACGGACTCGCCGTTGGCGCGGATGCCGGCCGCCTGGACGAGCTTGGGTTCCTCGCGCGGGTCGATGAAAGCCAGCGTGATGTCGGGTTTGCTGCGCTGATAGAGCGTGAAAAAGTCGCGGATCATTTTGCGCAGGTCGCCGCGCGCATCCTGCCGTGTCACGTAGGCGGTAATTTTGATCGGGCCGGCGAGCTTCGCCAGCACATCGCGAGTCGGCTGCGACAGCGTATTGCGGGCGTTCTGCGTGATGTCGCGCTCTATTCGATAGTCCCGCGCCAAATATGCGAGCAGTGCGGCCAATGCAATCAGCAGCGCGACGAACACGCCGTTTTGCACCAGCAATTGCATGCGCAGTCTCGAGGTGATTTGCATCGGTTATCCGCGCAGGCGCGCCGCATCGAGGCGGCGGATGGTCAGTATCAGGAACACTGCAACGAGCAGCAGCATGCAGGCAATGCTATAGCTGTCGAGCACGCCTTTGGCAAAGGGCTCGAAGTTCTTGAGCGGCGAAAGCACCTGCGCGAGTGCGGCCGGCACCTGCAAGTCGCGGCCGCGCAGCCCGTCGGCGGCGGTTTCCCCCGCGAGGAGCATGCCGAGCAGCAGGCTGAATGCGATCATCGCCGCCGCGAGCGGTTGCGCGGTCAGGCACGATGCGTAGAGACCGACCGCGGCAAAACATGCGGCAAGCAGCGCGGCGCCGATGACGAGGCTCAGAAGCAACCCGAAATCGAGGCTGCCGCCGAGCAGCAGCGACAGCGGCATCAAGGTGGTAATGCCGATGATCAGCAGCAGGAAAACCATGAGCCCGGCGAATTTGCCGAGCACGATTTCGGTCATCGACAGCGGCGCCGATATCAGCAGCACCATGGTCTGATTGCGCCGCTCCTCGGCAATCAGCCGCATCGCCAGCAGCGGAACCGCGAACAGCAGCACGATCGCCGTGGTTGCAAACACCGGTGCCGCCACCAGTTCGGTGATGCCGGGCGGATTGGCCATCTGGATCAGCTGCGGCTGGATCTGCATGAAGTCGTCGAGACGCTTCAGGAAACCGAAAGCGAGGATCAGTTGCAGGAAAGTAAGGACAAGCCACGCCAGCGGCGACGCGAACAATGCTTTCAGCTCCTTGCCTGCGATCGTAAAGATCATGTTTGTTCTTCTTTCTGCGTGAGGTGCACGAACACGTCCTCCAGACTCGATTGCGCCGGGGCAAGCCGGTACAGGCCCCACGACTTCTCGGCCGCGCGCCGCGCCAGCTCTTCGCTGGGGTCGGCGTTGTCGGCGAAACTCACGCGAAACAGGGTGTCGCCAGCCGGTTCCACGCGCGCAACACCGGCGACCGCCGCGATATCGGCGGCCGGTGGCGGGCGTTTCAATCCGAGCAGCACCATGCGGCCGCCGTGGAACTGCTTGAGCCCTGCGATGGTGTCCGTGAACGCCGTGCTGCCGTGATGGAGGATCTGCACGTGGTCGCACACGCTTTCGACTTCGGGCAGGATGTGCGTCGACAGGATCACGCTGCAATTGGCCCCGAGTTCGTGGATCAGGCCACGAATCTCGCGGATCTGGTTGGGGTCGAGTCCCACAGTCGGTTCGTCGAGAATCACGACATCGGGCCGATGAACTATTGCCTGCGCGATGCCGACCCGCTGCTGATAGCCTTTTGACAGCGCGCCGATTAATTTTTGCGCCACGTCGGCAAGTCCGCAGCGCGCAAGTGCCTCGGCGACCGCCGCCGCACGTCCAGCTTTGGCAACACGGTGCAGCCGCGCGGCGAGATCGACGTACTCGAGCACGGTGAGCTCGCGGTAAAGTGGTGGATGTTCGGGCAGGTAGCCGATGCGCGCCTTGGCGAGGGTCGGATGCTCGAACAAATCGACGCCACAGATGCTGATCGTGCCGCTCGTTGGCGCAAGATTGCCGGTCAACATTTGCATGGTAGTTGTTTTGCCGGCGCCATTCGGCCCGAGAAAGCCCAGAATTTCGCCGCGCTTCAACTCGAGGCTCACGTTATCGACCGCGGTGTGGGCGCCGAACTTGCGCGAAAGCCCTTGGGCGGAAACGGTAATCTCGGCAGTCTGAGCGGTCATTATTCGTTGTCTGTAAGCTCACCGCGAAGCGGACAGCTTGTAGTGTCAGGTAAATATACCTAATATGTTACGGTTTATGAAGAACTTGCGGGCCATTATCCGCTCTAAACCGGTATTCCAGCGGCGTTCCCGAATTATCTCAGTTGCAGCGATGAAATTCCTCAGAATTGCGGCCGGGGTGCCGTTGCTGGCGCTTGCGGCCTGCGCCCAGCAGCCTATGCAGCCAGCTGAGGCGCAGCCCGAGCAGCCAGCCGCCAAAGCGCCGGCGCCGGTACCGCGCGTGGTTGTGCGCCCCAACGCAAAACCGCTGGTGCTGCCAAATCAGGAGATGAGCCGGCAGGTGTTGTTCAAATTGCTGCTGGCGGAAATTGCGCTGCAGCGCGGACAGAATAACATCGCGGTGCAGTCTTATCTTGAGTTGGCGCGCGAGACCAAGGATCCGCGGATTGCGCAGCGCGCCACCGAGGTGGCCTGGAATTCGCGCGCGCTGGGTGCCGCTCTGGAGGCCGCCGGTATCTGGCTGGTGGCCGACCCGGAATCCATGCAGGCCCGCCAGATACTGGCGGGTTTGCTGGTAAATCAGGCGCGGCTCGCTGACGCCCAGCCACACCTCGAAAAATCGCTCGCCGCGGACAAGGAAAACGTCGGCAACAATTTTCTGCAGCTGAATACGCTGCTCGCGCGCCATCCCGACAAACCGGCAGTGCTGCAACTCACCCAGAACCTCGCGAAACCGTATCCGTCCCTGCCGGAGGCCCGCTACGGCGTCGCGCAGGCGGCGTCGAACGCCGGCCAGAGCGAACTCGCCCTGACCGAGATCCGCGCGGCGCTCAAATTGCGCCCGGAGTGGGAACAGGCGGCGCTGTTTCAGGGGCAACTGCTGCAGCGCACCTCGAACGCGGAGGCGCTCGCGTATTTCCAGGGTTTTCTCAGGAGCCATCCGCGCGCGATGGATGTGCGGCTCAATTATGCGCGGCTGCTGGTGACAGAGAAAAAATATCCCGAGGCGCGCGGCGAGTTCCAGGTGTTGCTGAAAGAGTTTCCCAACAATCCGGACGTGACGCTGGCGGTCGCCTTGCTGTCGCTGCAATTGAGCGACTACGACGCCGCGGAAACGCAACTGCTGCATGCACTCGAGACCAACTACAAGGACCCCGACGCGGTGCGCCTCTATCTGGGCCAGGTCAACGAGGAGCGCAAGCGTTACGATGACGCGCTTAAATGGTACGGCAGCGTCATAGACGGCGAGCAGTATGTGCTGGCGCGCTCGCGTTATGCGGGAATCCTTGCGAAGCAGGGCAAGCTCACCGATGCCCGCAAGTACCTGCAGGATTCCGCGCGGAACGCCCGCCAGACCGTGCAGTTCACGCAGGCTGAAGCGCAACTGCTGCGCGACGCGAACGATTTTCGCGCTGCGTACGATGTGCTCGGCCGCGCGGTCGAGAAAAGCCCTGATTCGCCCGAATTATTGTACGACCAGGCGATGGCGGCGGAGAAAATAGACCGTATCGACGTGCTCGAATCCAACCTGCGCAAAGTTATCCAGATCAAACCCGATTACGCGCATGCCTACAACGCGCTTGGTTACACTCTTGCCGACCGCAATACCCGGCTGCAGGAAGCCTATACGCTGATCGAGCAGGCGCTGAAGCTCGCACCCGACGACCCTTTTATTATGGACAGCATGGGGTGGGTGCTTTATCGCATGAGCCAGAACGACGCGGCGCTCACGTTCCTGCGGCGGGCATTCGAGTTGCGCCCGGATGCCGAAATCGCCGCGCATTTGGGCGAAGTGCTGTGGGTGATGGGTGAGCGTGACGAAGCGCGCAGGATCTGGAACAACGCGTTGAAAGACAGTCCTGGCAACGAGGCGTTGCTGGTAACGGTCAAGAAGTTTTCCCAGTAACGCCGGCGCTGCTGCGCCGATACCCATCCGGCATCTATTCATGAGCCCCATGCTCCGCTGTTGCGTAGTGCTGGGCGTCGCGCTGGCTGCGGCCTGTGCCGAGTTGCCTCAGCAGGGCGCTGCCGAGACGGCAGCGGCGTTCGAACTCACCGGGCGCATCGCCGTGCGCTTCCAGGACCGCAGGTTCTCGAGCGCGTTGCGCTGGAAGCAGGACGCCGGCGGCGACGAGATCTGGTTTACCGCGCCGCTCGGCCAGACCATCGCTTATCTGCGGGCCGACGGCGGTGCTGCGACGCTCACAACCGCTGATCAGAAGCACTATCGCGCGGGCTCGATCGAAAGCCTTACCCGTAGCGCGTTGGGGTGGCGCCTGCCGGTCGCGGGCTTGCGCAATTGGGTGCTTGGACAGCCCGCGCCCGGAGTGGTATCCGCGACGGTCGAGCGCGACGACGCCAGCCGCATCACTCGATTCAAGCAGGACGATCTGCAAATCGCGTTTAGCTACGCTGAATCCGGCGCCACGCGTCCGTCGCGCATTGAAGTAGTCGGCAGCGAGGCCGAAATGCGATTCGTGATCGACAGTCTGACTACTTTGCAGCCATGACTGCCGATAGCGCTTACCCCGCGCCCGCCAAGCTCAATCTGACCTTGCGCATCACCGGCCGTCGCGCCGACGGTTACCATACGCTGCAGACGGTGTTTCGCTTTATCGACTTCGGCGACACCCTGCGCCTCACGCCGCGCGAGGACGGAGTGATTGCGCGCGTGAACGACGTTCCCGGTGTGCCGGCAGCCGACGATTTGACGTTGCGCGCGGCGCGGCTGTTGCAGCGGATAGGTGCGACGCGGTTCGGCGCCGACATTGCGCTCGCCAAACGGCTGCCGGTGGGCGGCGGGCTCGGCGGCGGCAGTTCGGATGCAGCAACCGTGCTGATTGCCCTGAACCGGTTGTGGGGCCTCGATTTGCCGCGCTCACGGCTGCAGGAACTGGCTCTCGAACTCGGGGCCGATGTGCCGGTATTCGTGTTTGGCGAGTCGGCGGTGGGGGAGGGCGTGGGCGAAAAACTGACCGCTTTGGCATTGCCGCCGGCCTGGTATCTGGTATTGATTCCGGCGGTCTCCGTGGCGACCGCCCGGATTTTCCAAGACCCGGATTTGATTAGGGATTCGAATCCGACTAAAATACCGCCCTTTTCCGTTGCATCAGGTCAAAACGATCTTGAGCCGGTGGTATGCCGGCATTATCCCGAGGTCGCGCGGCATCTGGCCTGGCTCAAGCAATTCGGCGCCGCGCGGATGACAGGGTCGGGCGCGTGTGTATTCGCCGAATTCGGCGCTGAAGCCGAAGCGCAAGCGGTGTTGGGGCAGTTGCCGGCAACGATGCACGGCGTGGTTGCGCGGGGACTGGATCGCCATCCATTGTGGCCGATGGGTGTGTAATAGTTGGTTCGGGCCACGAGTTTTGCAAGCGTTTGGGGAGTCGCCAAGTGGTAAGGCACCGGATTTTGATTCCGGCATTCGTAGGTTCGATCCCTACCTCCCCAGCCAATTTCCAGGCTTCGGCCTGAGTTCGGAAAGGTAACAGTGGCCTACGATCGCTTAATGGTGTTCACCGGCAATGCGACGCCGAAACTCGCCGCGGACGTGGTGCAGCACCTGAACATCCATCTCGGCAAGGCCAAGGTCGGCCGTTTCAGCGACGGCGAGGTCATGGTCGAAGTGCTGGAGAACGTGCGCGGCAAGGACGTGTTCGTGTTGCAGTCGATCTGTTCGCCGCCGAACGACAATTTGATGGAGGTGCTGGTGCTGGTCGATGCGCTGAAGCGCGCTTCGGCATCGCGCGTGACGGCGGCGATTCCGTACATGGGCTATGCGCGGCAGGATCGGCGGCCAAGTTCGGCGCGCGTTGCGATCACCGCGAAAGTGGTGGCGAATATGCTGGCCTTTAATGTTGGCGTGGAAATAGGACAATTGCTGGCGCTGAGTCTGATTCTGGTATTCTTTAATCTGTGGCGGACCAGTGGTAATTTTCTAAGGCATGCCTGGCACGCGAATGTTTTGCTCATGACCGCCGGCTTTATCCTCATAGGTTATCAACTGACAGGTTATATGGTGTTATGACAATACCGGAACAAACTGAACAATTGCAACTGCCGACCCGCAAAAATATTTTGATCAGCACGGCGCTTGCCGCCCTGGTCGCGGCAGTGCTCCTGCTCACCATCGTCTTGCCGGTGGAGTACGGTATTGATCCCACGGGCGTGGGTGCAAGGCTGGGACTGTCCGCCATTGCGGCCGCGAATACTGGGTCGTCACCGGCGCAGCAACTCCCGGAAGTTCCCCTGGCTAACGCCGGGAGTGAGCAATTCGCGCAGAGTACCGATGTCCCGTTCCGGATAGAGACTATTGAAATTCCCATGCAGGGGGATGAAGAGCTGGAATACAAGTTTGATATGCAGAAGGGTCAGATGCTGATGTATACCTGGAGTTCCGGCACAACGGAGATGTATTTCGAATTTCATGCCGAACCGACCGAGGGTGATTATCCGGAAGACTACTTTATGAGTTATCAGATCGGCGACGGCAGTACCGGCGGTAATGGCACCCTGGTAGCGCCCTTTACCGGCAAGCATGGCTGGTATTTCCTGAACTTAACCGAAAATCCCGTGACGGTAAAACTTGAAGTCAGCGGTTATTACACCTCCCACGGCAGGTTAATAACTAATCCTGAGTAAGTCCTGGGTTTGAGCGGGATTTTAAAATCAGAGCGGGAGTTATTGCAGGTTACTCCAATCTTCCAGATAGGGGATCATCCGCCCCATGACTATCACACCGGTCCAGAGCATCAACGACAGGGCGGCGATCGCCTTCACGGTCAGTGTGGTAGAAGTTCCTGGCGGCAGGCTTTTGATTTTTGGCGCCTCGATGTACTGGAACCAGACAGCGTTCAGTCCGGCCACGAGAATCAGGATCATTTTTATGCGGAAGGCGAGGTTCGGATAATAGGTGAACGGGTCGGCGCAGAAAAAACCGATACCGCTGCATAAGTTGACCAGAAAGGCGCCGATTGAAATCGGCACGAATGACATTGCCGGTCCCATCGGGATAAACCTGGCGATCCCGAGCAGGCGCAGATCGATCACCATCAGTGAGCCGAATAATGTGCAGAGGCCCATGAAGTGCAGGGTTTCCAGCATTGGAAACAGCCAGGCCACATCCCGTATCGTCACTCCCAGCCAACTGGCCTCTATCGCAGTGAGTATTCCAGTGATGTCCATGGTCAGCAGGCGCTCATAGGTAGGCTGTCAGGCGGCCGGCGGTGATGGCGCCAAACCAGCACAGCAGCGAGACGGCGGCTATGATCCTGGCTTTGGTGGATGATACGCCGCTATCCATCCCCTTGACCTCGCGCAGCAACATCCAGACGGAAATCATGCCGAGGATGATCAGAATGATCTTGATGCGAAACGGGGTGCTGTTAAAAAACTTGATGGCATCGCCGGAGAACAGCATGCAACCTGAGGTAAAGTTGATGGCAAAACCGGCCCAGGTCAGGTTAAACAGGCTGTTGAACGAGGAGATAGGGATTTTGCGGGCAAAACCCAACACCCGTATGTCGATCATCGAGACCATGCCGACGACGATAGCCATGCCAACCGCATGCGAGGACAGGACTATCGGGTAACCCCATAAGGATTCGCGGACCCAGAGGGCTACAGCGGTGCCCTCGATCCATGTTAGAAATTCCAACGTTTCCCCCAGATGACGACTATTTTGTGATGATTATTATGCTAGCAGCTTATCAGGTTTCATAGGTTAAATGAATAAATCCAACTGATTTTTCAATACCGCCTGTGCCGCCGCCAGCCGTGCCACAGGGACGCGGAACGGCGAACAGGAAACATAATCCAGGTTAACGGAAGCGAAGAAGGTGATTGAGTCCGGATCGCCACCATGTTCGCCACAGATTCCGCATTTTAATTTTTCCTTGACACTGCGGCCTTTGGTGACGGCCATATCAACCAGTTGGCCGACGCCGATCATATCGATGGTCTGGAAAGGGTTGTGCGGTAATATTTGTTTGTCCAGGTACTCGGGCAGAAAACTGCCGATGTCGTCACGACTGTAACCCAGGGTCATCTGGGTCAGGTCATTGGTGCCAAAACTGAAGAAATCCGCGTGCACCGCTATCTCATCAGCCGTCAAGGCGGCGCGGGGGATTTCAATCATCGTACCTATCGGAATGGCAAGCTTGCCGTCGTATTGCTTTTCCGCCTTGACGGCGGTAATGGTTCGCAGCACCAATTCCCTCAGCATGGACAGTTCCTTGTCGACTCCGATCAGCGGGATCATGATTTCCGGCATGGCATTGATATGCCTTCTGCGGCAATTGATCGCCGCCTCAACAATGGCCCGGACCTGCATCTCCAGAATCTCCGGGTAGGTGACAGTCAGACGGCAACCGCGATGCCCGAGCATCGGATTGATTTCATGCAATTGATCAACCCGGCGCTGGATATAGTCCAGTGACAGCCCCAGATCCTTCGCGACCCGCTGCTGCGTTGTGATTTCCTGGGGTAGAAATTCATGTAAAGGTGGATCAATAAGACGCACAGTAACAGGCAGATCTTTCATGGCCGTGAAGATCCCTTCAAAGTCCCGGCGTTGATAGGGCAGGAGTTTTTTCAGGGCCTTACGGCGGGCTGTAGTATTATCAGCCAGGATCATTTCGCGCATGGCCAAAATACGTTTCTCGCCAAAGAACATGTGCTCGGTACGGCACAGACCGATACCTGCGGCGCCGAAACGGCGCGCCACCCGGGCGTCAGCGGGTGTATCGGCGTTGGTGCGGATCTCCAATTTGCGGGTTTTGTCCGCCCATTGCATCAGCGTATAAAATTCTTTGGAAAAGCCCGGCCGTTTTCTGGGTATATCGCCCAGCATGACCTCGCCGGTCGAGCCGTCAATACTGATGACATCGGAACCGCGGATTAGCGTGCCGTTGATCCGGAGTGTTCTGTTGGCTTCGTCTATGATGATATCCGCCGCCCCGGTGATGCAGCACTTGCCCCAGCCCCGCGCTACTACCGCCGCATGACTGGTGGTGCCACCGGTTGAAGTGAGGATGCCTTCGGCCGCATCCATGCCATGAATATCCTCGGGACTGGTTTCTTTCCGCACCAGGATGACCTTGGTGCCTTTCTCCTTTTTCTCGACCGCTTCATCCGCGGTAAATACCGGATAACCCGAAGCGGCGCCGGGCGATGCCGGCAAGCCTTTGGTGAGGACATTGCCCTTGGCTTTGTCTATGAAGGATGGCAACAGCAACTGATTCAGGTCATTCGGTGGCACGCGCATCAGGGCGGTTTTCCGGGTGATGAGCCGTTCCCTGACCATGTCCACCGCGATTTTGACTGCCGCATTACCGGTACGCTTGCCGGTCCTGGTCTGCAATATGAACAGCTTCCCTTGTTCGATGGTGAATTCAACGTCCTGCATGTCCTTGTAATGTTTTTCCAGCAGTTGTTTGGTGGCGAGCAGTTGGCGGTAAATGTCCGGCCGCCAGGCTTTTATTTTTAACACCGGTTCGGGAGTCCTGATCCCCGCCACGACGTCTTCGCCCTGGGCGTTGATCAGAAATTCGCCATATAACACATTTTCCCCCGAAGTTGGATCGCGGGTGAAAGCCACGCCGGTGCCGGAATCATTACCCATGTTGCCAAATACCATGGTCTGAATATTAACCGCCGTGCCGAGCAGTCCGCGGATATCATTGATGCGCCGGTAAGCGATGGCGCGCGGGATATTCCAGCTGTGGAACACCGCTTCCACCGCTTTCTGCAACTGTTCGTAGGGATCCTGGGGAAAATCCTGCCTGGTGTGCTTTTTATAAATTTGCTTATAGGCATCTATGACCGCCTTCAGGCCATTCACATTCAGATCGGTATCCTGTTTTGCCCGGTGACGCTTTTTGATCCGGTCGAGTTCCGCTTCGAAATGGTGATGATCGATCCCCATGACCACATCGCCAAACATGTTGATCAACCTGCGATAGGCATCCAGGGCAAAACGCCGGTTGCCGGTAGCCTGCTCCAGGCCCTGCAGCGACTGGTCGTTCAGGCCCAGGTTTAAGACCGTATCCATCATGCCGGGCATGCTGACGGCCGCGCCGCTTCTGACCGACAGCAGCAGGGGATTGCTGTTCGAGCCGAAGTGCTTGCCGGTGTCACGCTCCAGCCGGCCTATGTATTTATGGATATCATTAATCAAGCCCCGGCTGAGCTTTTGTCCGGTGGCATAGAATTCCGCACAGGTGGTAGTGGTGATGGTGAACCCGGGTGGCACCGGCAGTCCGATACTGGTCATCTCGGCCAGGTTCGCGCCCTTGCTGCCAAGGATGTCCCGCATATTCCGGTTACCTTCCGTCAGCGTACTGCTGAAATAGAAGATCGGTTTTTTTATGTCATTCAGGTTTTTGCCCACGTGCCCACTCTCATCCTGTACATAAATCAGAGGTTGCCTAGAAAATATAGATATAGGTTGTTTTGTTTAAAATTGTCGTTAATACCCGGGCGGGCCTTAACTTATCTTATTATTTTTATTAAGTTAAATTATCAAATTGGTGAGTGCGTTATTATCTATGATAATCGCTAACCGACCCACTATTGTACCTGAAATCAATCGTTCAGAAATACGGAATCTGTCTGGCAGATATGCACCAGCCGCGGTCCCAGATCCTGTTCCAGGCTCTCCAGCGAAACCGAGAAGGTCGGGCCGCCGCAACTCATGGCCATGACGGTTGAACCATCCGGGGCAATCAGCGGCGCGGCCACCGTACGGGTACTTTTGCGCCATTCCCGGTCCACCAGACAAAAGCCGCGCTCACGCACCTGTTGGATGGCGTTCAGGATCCGCGCCTGCAGGTCCGGCCATTCATCCTGATAAACCTTGCTGAGTTCCGTGAACAATAACTCCCGTTCCGCGTCTGGGATTCCAGCCATATAGGCCCGGCCTATCGCCGACTTTGCCATCTCGATACGGGCGCCGACATCCACGCGCAGCGTAGTAGCTGTGTTACCGCAATATTCGTCGATGAACACCATGCTGTGCTGATCCCGGCTGGCCAGCGCCACGGTACAGCCGCCGTGTTTGGCCAGTTCCGCCATATGGTCATGCGCGACATGGCGAATGCGTGAACCGCTTAATAATGGGTAGCCTAATGACAGCACGCCCGGACCCAGCACATATTTTCCATTACGGCCGGTCTGGCGCAGATAACCCAGTTGCATCAGGGTGTAAGTGAGGCGGGTGATGGTCGGTTTGGGGACACCGATGGCCTCGGACAACTCTTTGTTGCTCATCGGGCCAACGCGCGATTGAAATGCGCGCAGGACCTCCAGGCCCCGGGCCAGGGCCGTGATAAATTTACGGTCCTGTTCCTGACTCGGGGGGCGGCTTTTGAAATCCAGCACCAGGGGTTTAATCACTGCCTTGGGCAGGCTAAATTCAGATTCTTCAGTGGTTCGTTTTTGCATGTTCAACGTCTACCTCTTCAACTATAGAATGCACAGGAAAAATTCATAAAAATCGTGACATTATTTTACAATTAAGGATAATATAATCTTTAATATGAAATATTCTAATATAAAAATTCCGCATAGTAAAATTATATTACACTGGGTCTTTAAATGAAAGATTTTGCTCATGATCCCATCCTGATGGGAATTATCGGTGCCGGGGTGATGGGCCGGGGTGTCGCCCAGATAGCGGCCAGCGCCGGGATCCAGGTGCTTTTGTACGATGTAAACGCAGTAGCAACCTCTGAGGCCGTGCAATTCATCAACGGTATGTTCGATCGGGCCGTGGAGAAGGGCCGCATGTCTGGGGCCGATGCCGCCATGAGCAAGGCCAACATCAAGACCACATCATCCCTGGCCGGGTTTGCCGATGCGGATCTGGTCATCGAGGCAATCCTGGAAAAGCTGGAGGTTAAACAACCGCTGTTCAAGGAACTGGAGGGAATTGTCAGTAATGATTGCGTACTGGCGACTAATACCTCATCACTTTCGGTCACATCGGTCGCCAATGCTGTTAACAAACAGGGCAGGGTGGCCGGTTGCCATTTCTTCAACCCGGTGCCACTGATGAAACTGGTAGAAGTGATTGGCGGTACCCGTACCGATCCGGCAATACTGGATCAACTATGCGCTTTCGTGTCACGCATTGGTCATACACCGGTGCTGGTCGCGGACTCCCCCGGCTTTCTGGTCAATCATTTCGGCCGCGGTCTCAATACTGAAGGACTGCGGGTATTATATGAAAAAATTGCAGAGCCAGAGGTTATTGATGCCGTAGTCCGCGATTGCATCGGTTTACGCATGGGACCCTTCGAACTGATGGATCTGACGGCACTCGATGTCACATATCCGGTCTCGGAGCAGATTTATGAACAGTTCTACCACGAGCCGAGGCTACGGCCGACGCCGACTCTGAAACAGCGTTACATTGCCGGTCTGCTCGGGCGCAAAGTCGGAGCAGGTTTCTATACCTATGTGGACGGCAATAAAGTAATTCCGCCCGAACCGGCGGTCCCGGACGTTGTGCCTGACAGGAAATTCTGGGTCAGCAAAAAAGTACCGGCCCTGGCCGCTAAACTGATCGCGCTGTTGCGAGACGCGGGTATGGCATTGGACGATCACGAGCGACCGCAAAGTGGCAGTATTGCCGTCATCACACCGCTGGGGCTGGATGCGACCACCGCTACACTCCGGGAAGGGCTGGACCCGGCCAGTACGGTTGCAGTGGATATGCTCTTGAATATCGATAAACGAATCACCTTGATGGGCAGCCCGAAAACGGGACCGGGGATAATCAATGCTACCTGGTCTGCCCTGGCGAAGAGTGGCCGCGCGGTATCAGTGATTAAAGACAGTACCGGTTTCATCGCCCAGCGTATCATCGCGAATATCATCAACACTGCCTGTGAAATCGCCCAGTCAGGTATAGCCACGCCGCAGGCTATCGATACCAGCGCCCGATTAGGTCTGGGTTATCCGGCCGGCCCGCTCGCTATGGGTGATGCCATCGGTCCTGCTATCATCCTGGAGATATTACGTAACATGCTGGACCAGACCGGTGATCCGCGCTACCGGCCCAGTCCCTGGTTGCGGCGCCGGGCAGAGCTTGGCCTGTCGCTATTACACGCAGAGTAAGCCACTACTAACAGAAACCACGAGTGGGGTATAACAAGTTATGCATGAGGTATTTATCTACGATGGAATCCGCACCGCATTCGGTCGCCATGGCGGCGCTTTGGCATCGGTCAGGCCGGATGAATTGCTGGCCAGTACCATCCGCGAGGTGGTGAGAAGGAACAGTTTTGACGCCAGTCTGATTGAAGATGTTATTGCCGGAGATACCAACCAGGCCGGCGAGGATGCGCGTAATGTCGCCCGTAATGCCGCCCTGCTGGCTGGGCTGCCCACCACGGTCGCCGGCGCTACCGTGAATCGACTTTGCGGCAGTGGCGCGGCGGCAGCGCTGGACTGCGCCCGTGCGATCAAATGCAAGGAAGGCCATCTCATGATCGCGGCCGGCGTCGAGAACATGAGCCGCTCGCCCTGGGTCATCGCCAAGGCTGAAACGCCTTACAGTCGCAGTCAGGAGATGTTTGATTCGACTATCGGCTGGCGTTTTCCCAATCCCCGCCTGCTGAAAGAATATGG
>JACVQI010000141.1 GCA_015661095.1 Gammaproteobacteria bacterium | reverse complement strand
TTTGCACAGCCGCAGCATCTGTCGGCGGAACAGGTATTGTCCGCGTTGCAGACGCGGAACGCCGGCGTATCCAAGGCAACCGTTTACAATACCTTGAATCTATACGCCGCCAAGGGGTTGGTGCGACAGATGGTAATCGATCCGGACCGGATATTTTTTGATTCCAATACCGCAGCCCATTATCATTTTTATAATGAGGATACCGGTGAGTTGAAGGATCTGGATGCCAGTCAGTTGGAAATTCGAGGCTTGCCCGAATTACCTCAGAATACCGTTAAATGCGGGGTTGATGTCATCATTCATCTGCGGAATAAATAATAGTAACAAGTTATAAGCCACAAGCAATAAGTCATAACCAATTAATAATAACATCTGTAGCTTTGATTTTATTCTTGTAGCTTATGACTCGTGGCTTGTAACTGTAGTACTGCCGGAGTAGCCCAGGCGAGACGGAAAAAGCAAAAGACACTTAACGTGTCTTTTGCCCGTCGTAGTGATTTGGACAGGATGTTCAAAGACGTGTCACTTAGTGAGGCCGGGATGGCCGAACTTAGTGACTGGGTTAGTTGATTAAGAAACTGTGCGAATCATATTTGATTATCGAAGCCGGAGTAGCTCAGTTGGTAGAGCAACGCATTCGTAATGCGTGGGTCGGGGGTTCAACTCCTCTCTCCGGCACCAACTTTCAAGTGATAACAAACCAGTGACGTTCCTCAGAGTGACCCACGCATTACGCAAAGTGGGTCGGGGGCTGACTGGCTGCGTCCCTGCAGCCAGCCCTGCGGGCATGCCAGCGGCATGTCCAATCCCGCTCCCGGCGGGATTGTCAACTCCTCTCGAAAATTTGTTCCCGACATTTTCTACCGCCAACTTCCCTGTAGGCGTCATCCGGCACCAAAATACAAGGAAACTCTGATTCATTCAGCGTTTCCACGGTACATGATTGATGAATTATTCAGAGCGCCATTGGTTATCAGGCGCGTCTTCTGTTCGAATTGGCCAAAATTTCAGGGTCAGATCTGACAGTCCATCGACCAGGGATTTTGATGGGTTAACCTTGCAATAGGTATCTATCCATAGATAGATGTTTTCCAGGTCATTTTCACCAGTGATGCTATAAACATCTTTTTGCCATGCGTTATAAGACGTGAGATAACCGGAAATCCAGTTGAGAATCGCGATATATTCTATATTACGTTTCTCTCTGGCCTGTCCCCACTCGGTACAGGTACGATTACCATAATTACGGTAATGTAAATTCTCATCAACTGCCATTACCATGGCAGGTAATACTATCAACATTATTATTACCTTAACTGGTAGTTTCACTTTGGATAAATTTTCTCTAGCTGAGACCCCAAGCAACGGCGATTTGGGCTGGTTTCTGATAGCTTTAAAAATCCAGGTTTTTCATTTACAACAGGGTGAATATCATAATATGGATTCAAGCAAATCCTCGCTGTCATTGCGCGGACTATTGACGGATTTACTCACGGGATAAACCAGCATAGGTCCGGTGTATGGAGCTAATAGTTTTTCCCCACCGTCCTCCAGCCATCCACCGTAATCGTGTTCACTCAGGATCACCGGCATGCGGTCATGGATAGTCTGCATGCTGGTATTGGCGGTAGTGGTGATGATGGCGCAGCTCTCGATGTGCTGGTCTTGATCCTGCCAGGACTCCCAGAGGCCCGCGAAAGCGAATAAAGGCCGGTCTTGCAAATGAATATAGTAGGCCTGCTTTGAATTCCGGTCTTGGTTCCATTCATAAAACCCATTCGCCGGGATCAGGCAGCGGCGTTTTCTGTAGGCTTCCCGGAAGTAGGGTTTGTCTGCCAGTGTTTCCGCCCTGGCGTTTATCGCCCGGTATTTGTTTTCCGGTTTGGCCCAGTGCGGGATCAGACCCCAATGACACATAAATAATTCCCGGTCCGTCTGTGACTGCCGGACGGCAGGGATATTCCGGGACGGGGGGATGTTATAACTGGCGCTGTAGGCGATTGGATTAAATGCGGCAAAATGTTCCTGAAGTTCCTTAAGTTCGCTGGTTAGGGTGAAACGGCCGCACATTTGATTAACAGCTACAAGCTACATGGTATAAGCGACAAGCAGGAAGCTATATTCGATCTAATCATTGTGTTGCCTGTCGTATATCGCTAGTTGCTGTTAGATAAAATCCTCCAGCATCTCGCGTTCCTCCCCGCTGATGGCGGCATTTTGCATCCGGTTTTTAACCATATCCTGGTTGATGTACTGCAGTTCGATCAGTTCCTTTTTTTCCGCCGGTGAAATGGTGTCCATGAAAAACAGATTGCTGGGTGGAATATGGCCGGCTTCGATAATCGCGCTCAGTTCACTGGCTATGATGCGGAAACGGCCGATGTCCTTGTTGATGCGGTACTCCGCGAAGGCTTTATCGACGATGCCGGCCGTGTAAACGGAATGGATCTCCATGCGATAGCTGATGATGTGGGATGGATCGTCATTTTTATCGATATCCGCCTCGATGTGCTCGAGCCGCGACCCCAGCATTTCCCTGATTGATGCAAGTATCGTTGCATCTTCAATCCGCGCCGAGTAGATATCCAGAATATTGTCGATCGGCAGCTGGTTATAGGTATCGGTGCTGAATAATTCATTACAACGGTAGGACAGGATTTTATAAGACCGGAAGCCGATTAAAGAATAGATGTCGGACAGATCCCGGATAAACTTGTTGAAACCGAGGGCACAGACCAGTTGCGAGTGATTGAGCCCGAGTTGCGCGGCGGCTTTATTAATACGGATGATGAAATCTTCCGCCGGATTGGATTTGATCTTGTAGAAGATCTTGACCAGATCCGCGTCCGAGGCTGTCAGTAATTCAGTGAAACTGATCATGGGCTGCCGGTTCCTTTTATGGTGCTCTGGTTTGTCTGAGATAATCGTTCAAGATATTTTTTTCCTCCGGTGACACTGTCGCGTCCGTAAGTCGGGATTGTATCAACTCTTTCGGGATTAAGCCCTTGTTCAGGATTTTTCTTTTTTCTTCCGGCAGGATTGTGTCCCGGAAAAAGATATCGCCGGCCGGGATCAACCTGCTTTCGATGATGATAACCACTTCATTCAATAAGGCCCGGAATCCGGAGTTCTTTTTGCTTAACCGTTCTTCCGCGAATTCGAGATTGGCTATGCCATCATTATAAATGCAGCGCATTTCCGCCTTGTACTTGTCGATGATCAGGGAATTTACCGTTGACTCAATTTTTCCCTCGATATTCTCCAATCGCCGTTTTAATAGATAGGGCATCAACTGCAAACTGTCCGGGTCGTCCCTGGTGACGGTGTAAATGCTCAAAATATTATCCAGCGACAGGTGTTTGTAGATGTCGCTGGAAAATATATCGTTTCTGGCATTAGCCAGTTCGTCGTTACTGAGAAATCCCAGATAAGGTAACAGTTCCGACATTTCTTTCGCATAGCGATTGAATCCGAAAGCACAAATAATCTGGGCCGTTCTCAGACCCAGTATTCTGCCAGCATGCTCCAGCCGGTTATCCAACGGTATCTCGTCGTTTTTAAGCTTATAGAAGAATTGCATCAATTCTTCCGGAGTGGCGGCAAGGATAACTTTAAAACCGGCCATTAATTGCGGAGACTTTTGATTGACTGTCACTTTCTATTGCCAAATCCGGAAATGGATGTCGTTACTTCAGCATTTGCTGCAGGATACCGAAGTTCCTCACCCAGGGTTTCGCATCTCTGAGCCCGGTTGGTAAGGTATTAATGGCTTCATTCGCCGCCTGGTAATCCTGGTAAACACCGTATACCGCGTTGTAACGGGTTACACCATTGATCACTACCTCGATATAAGCCGTTTCCGCTTCTATATGGTTAGCCTCGATAAAATTGATTATATCCTTTTCGTTTGTGACACTTCCTATCTGTAAAGTATAGCTTTTGGCCGGTTGGCTCAGGACCCAGGGTTCCCGTTTAATACCCTGGTTCGGGATGACTGACTCCTGCTGCACTGGTTCTGGCTGCGGTGCGGTTTCCTGCCTGGCCGGTTCTGGTGTGGTTACAGCCATGGCCGCCTCTGCAGAACGGGAGAGTTCAGCCAGCTTGTTGTTGGCCTCTTCAAGCCCCTGCGCGGATGCCCGACTGTACCAGTTGCGTGCCAGTTCCAGATTCCGTTCGACCCCGTAACCGTTTTCGTAAAATACACCCATATTGAATTGCGCCCTGGCCACTCCCTGGTCAGAAGATTTCTGAAACCATTGCAGGGCTGTCGCGTAGTTTTTTTCCACGCCCTGACCGAAGGAATACAGCAGGCCCAATACGTATTGGGCATCGCCGTGGCCCTGTTCGGCGGCCTGCTGAAAGAGTTGCGCGGCCTTGGCGTCGTCCTTTGCCAGCACCATGCCGCGGTAATGCATGAGGCCCAGATTGAATTGGGCATCAACCTGGCCGCCATTGGCCGCCAATTCCCACCATTTAGCCGCCGCCGTGTAGTCCTGCGCGGTGCCCTCACCGTGAAAATATTTGGCGCCCACGTGATATTGCACATCGGGATTACCCTGGTCGGCGGCACGCAGATACCATTGCAGGGCCGCTTGCTGATCCTTCGCAACACCATGACCGTAGTCATACATGATCCCCATAATCTTCTGCGCCTCCGGGTCGCCGCTTTCCGCCAGCGGCTGCAGTATTTGCAGGGCCCGAGCATAGTCACCGCTGATGTAGGCGCTACGGCCGGTTTCATAATCCTGGGCCCAGAGTTGTCCGGTGTATAACAGGCACAACAGCAATGTTGCCCCGCCGCGCGTAAATTTCGTCAGTATCATGGTGCTCGCTCGCTTGTTAAGTGTCCATTACCGGACCCGGTGTCGCAGATTGACTCAAGTTCACATGATTCTCATGGAAAAATCAATGGCCCGCACGTTTTTTGTCAGGTCGCCGCTGGAGATGAAATCCACACCGGTAGCGGCGAGTTCGGGCAAGGTCGCCAGGGTGACATTCCCGGATACCTCGAGCAGCGATCTGCCCTGATTGATACGGACGGCATCCCTGATCAATTCCAGATCGAAGTTGTCCAGCATGATGGTATCCGCCCCGGCGGCGATGGCTTGTTCCAGCTCCTGCATATTTTCAACCTCGATTTCCACCTGTCGGTACCTGCTTTTCGCCAGTTGTACCGCTGGTTGAATGCCACCGGCCGCCTGTATATGGTTTTCCTTGATCAGTATGGCGTCGTACAAACCCATGCGGTGGTTCTTGCCGCCACCGCAGGTGACGGCGTATTTCTGTGCGCTGCGCAGGCCCGGAATGGTTTTGCGGGTATCCAGCAGTCTGGTTTTCATCCCCTCCAGCATGGATACATAGGCATTGGTAACGGTTGCCGTTCCGGAGAGTAATTGCAGGAAGTTGAGGGCCGTTCTTTCCCCGGTCAGCAGGGTCC
>JACVQI010000140.1 GCA_015661095.1 Gammaproteobacteria bacterium | reverse complement strand
CGTTGGACCAGGCGGGACGGTCCCGCGGGTCGCGATCGAGAACCGCAGGTACCGCCACAGCGTCGAGGCCTACGCCCGTATCGAGCGGAGCAGCGGCCGGCACCTCACGGCCCGATAAGACTGGCGCACAGGTTCGGAGATGTCCCGATCTGTTCCGGCGGTTACAGGCGTTTCATCACCTGGAAACATCCACTCATGGCCGGAACCACTGGCCCAGTAAGTGGGCGACCGTATTCGCCGGACAATTAACCGCACTGGGCTGGCCGGGTGACCGCAGCCTGGATCCCCTGGAGCAGCAGCAGCTTCAACATTGGCGTGAAGTTCTGGAAAGTCTCGCCGGCCTGGATCCGATCAGTGGAGCCTGCTCGGCAAAGACGGCCCTGGGGCAGATCGAGCAACTGGCCAGACAATATCCATTTCATGCCCGGACCGGTGACTCGCCGGTACAGATCCTGGGTTTGCTGGAGGCGGCCGGCATGTTGTTTGATTACCTCTGGGTCATGCAGATGGATAATCAAAACTGGCCGCAACCGCCGCAACCCAACCCCCTTATTCCCATCCGGCTACAGGCCGAACTGGGCATGCCCGGCGGCTCCGTCGATGAGGAATTGCAATACGCAAGAGCTCTGACTCGACGGCTGGCCGGTGCCGCCGATCAGGTGATATTCAGTCATAGCAGTTTTCGTGATGATGCAGCTCTGCGCACCAGCCCATTAATAGAGGAATATGCAGTAATTTCCGTGGAACAGTTACCGCTCATCGCACCACTGGATTATTACCAGGAACTGTACCGCGCCGCGGCGGTGGTCGCGGAACCGGATGAACACGGTCCCAGGATCACGGAACCGGCCGCTGTGCGGGGTGGGACCCAGATCCTCAAGGACCAGGCGGCCTGTCCGTTCCGGGCGTTTGCCAGACACCGTTTGCAGGCGCGTGCGATCGAGCAGGCGCTGCCGGGGATCAGTCCTCGGGAGCATGGACTGCTGTTGCACCGGACACTGGAATATATCTGGCGCAACTTACAGCAGCAGGCAGCCTTGTTGCGATTGGATCAGGGTGAAGTGGCCGGGCTGATCCGGACAGCCATCGCGGCAAGCTTGCTGACGATGCCTGCTGACTGGCAACCGGGGAAACGCCTGCAAGAGCTGGAGAGTAAGCGGCTGTTCAAATTGATCCATGACTGGCTGGAACTGGAAAAGCAGCGTCAGCCATTTACGGTTGTATTTAATGAAAGCGATCGAGACCTGATGCTGGCCGGCCTGCCGCTGAGAGTGCGCTACGACCGTATCGACGAACTGGCGGACGGAGGCTTGTTCGTCATTGATTATAAATCCGGCCAACCCGGGATCGGCGACTGGGCCGGACCGCGACCCGAAGAACCCCAGGTCCCGATCTATTGCCTGGCCAACGAACTCCGGATCAGCGGCGCTGCCTTTGGTGTGTTAAACGTCAGGGCAACCGGTTTCAAGGGTGTGGCGATGTCCGACACCATCGCGCCAGGGATCAAAACACCGGCGGCACTGGGGAAGGTGGACCTGCCGCGCGACTGGCGCGAGATTTTGCAGTACTGGCGTAATGTACTGGAGGGTCTGGCGCGGGATTTTATCGCCGGCGCCGCCGCCGTCGAGCCCAAATCAGTGACGAACAGTTGTCGCTACTGCGACCTGCCTGGACTCTGCCGTATCGGGGAATCCAGAACCACCATAGGCGATACTATTGATGAGGAAAATGTCGATGCAGAGTAGGCGCCCCGTTGATTTTGAACAGCGTATGCGGGCGCTGGATCCGGAGCGGTCGTTTCTGTGCGAAGCGCCGGCCGGCAGTGGCAAGACGGAGTTGTTGACACAGCGTTTTCTGACTTTGTTAAGTGGTGTGTCCCGGCCGGAGGAACTGCTGGCCATCACTTTCACCCGCAAGGCGACAGCCGGGATGCGGGACCGGATTATCAGCGCCCTGCGGGCCGGCCGGGAAGCGGAGCCGGCAACTGAAAATCAGCGTATCACCTGGCGCGCGGCACAGGCCGCGCTAGCCGCGAACGATAAACATGGATGGGACCTGCTCAGTAATCCGAACCGCCTGCAAATCCAGACCTTTGACAGCCTCTGCGCCCGCTTGACCAGGGCCTTGCCGCTGCATTCGACTTTCGGCGCTCCGCCCGAGATTAAGGATGACCCGGAGGAATTGTACCGACTGGCGGTGCGACAACTGTTGCTGAGCCTGGAACAGGAGGAAATCTGGACCAATGCGCTGGGCAGCGTGCTCGCGCACCTGGATAATAATTTTCAAGCGCTGGAGGAGCTGTGCATCCGGCTGCTGAGCCGGCGCCAGGAATGGTTACCGCTGCTCAACCACGGAATGCCCATGGCGAACGTCCGGGCCAGACTGGAGCGGCATCTGCAGCATGTCAATGATGATACGGTAGCCCGGTTGCATTTGCTTATCCCTGGCGAGTACCAGCGAGAACTGCTGGCACTCGCAGTATTTGCCGCGGCGAATCTGCAGCGGCACCAGCAGGCATCCGCGCTCGCAGTATGCTTGCCGTTGGACCCCGCCGTGGGCCGGCTGCCGGACAGCAGTGCCACGGGTTTACAACAATGGTCCGGACTGCTGGAATTGCTGCTGACCAGTCAAGGCCAGTGGCGTTCCGCCCTGGATAAGCGCATCGGATTTCCCACCGATGTAGCGAAAGCGGAGCGGCCACTATTCAGGGAAAGGAAAGAACAGATGGTCGATCTCATCAGCCGCTTGCGGCGGGTGGATGGATTACTCGAAGGGCTGCGTGATTTGCGCCTGACGCCCTCGTGTCACTATGAAGACAGTCAAATGGCAGTCCTGGAATCATTGATGACATTATTAAGGATGTTGACGGCGCATCTGACCCTGGTGTTCAGCGAGCGAAACTGTGTCGATTTTACCGAGATGAGTATCCGGGCCCAACGTGCTTTGGGCGGATTGGAAGCCCCGACGGATCTGGCCCTGGCCCTGGATTACCGCATCCACCACATTCTGGTCGATGAGTTTCAGGATGTTTCATCCGCCCAGGTGTCGTTATTGCAGCAGTTGACCGCCGGCTGGCAAGCGGGCGACGGCCACACTCTGTTCTGTGTCGGCGATGCCATGCAATCCATTTATGGATTTCGCGACTCGAACGTCGGTCTGTTTATTCATTGCAAGGAGCGTGGACTGGGCAACGTGCCGCTGGAATTTGTCAGCCTGAATACCAATTTCCGCTCCCATGCCGGTATTGTCGAATGGGTTAACGCAATCTTTACACCGGCGTTCCCGGCACGGAGCGATATCTCCAGCGGCGCCGTACCCTACTCAGCCGCCGTGGCCTATGATCAAACCAGGCCCACTGATCCGGTGCAGGTACTGGGTTTCAGCGGCGACACGGCAACAGTAGCGGAAGCCGAGGCAGTGGTAGCAATCGTACGCACCATCCGCGAGCAAGCCCCGGAGTCCAGCATTGCGATACTGGTGCGCAATCGTAACCACGCCGGCCATATTTTACCGTTATTGCGGGAGGCCGGTATGCGTTACCGGGCTGTGGACCTGGAACCACTGTCACAACATATGCTCATTCAGGACTTGCTATCTTTGTGCCACGCCTTGTTGCACCCGGCGGATCGGGTCGCCTGGTTGTCCGTATTCCGCGCACCCTGGTGTGGATTGAAGCTGGCTGATTTGCTGGCGCTGGCGACAGCCGGTACCGGCCTGACGGTCATGGAGCAGGCACATGTCTGCCTGCAGACGGTTCCGGAAAATACGCCATCGCCGTTAAGCGATGATGGCCGGACCAGATTGCAACGCGTGGTGCCGCTCTTGTCACAGGCATTGGCAATGCAGGGGCGGAAACCGTTGCGACAGTGGCTGGAAGGTGTCTGGCTGGAACTGGGCGGCCCGGCCTGTCTGGAAGATCAGGTCGATCTCGACAATGCGGAAAAATTTTTCTCGCTGTTGGAATCACTGGATGACGGCGGCGGATTGCAGGAACTGGATACCCTGGATAAGGCCGTCGCGCGTTTATATGCGGCGCCGGATCCTGGCAGTAATGACAGGCTGCAGATCATGACCATCCATAAGGCCAAGGGGCTGGAATTTGATGCCGTGATCGTTCCCTCCCTGCATCGTATACCGCGCCATTCCACCCAGGAACTCATCCTGTGGCAGGAGCGCCTGACGGCCGGCGGTGAACGGGAACTCATCATGGCGCCGATTCCGCCGAAGAGTGAAGACCAGGACAGAATCTATGGGTACTTGCAGGAATCACGGAAGAAAAGGGATGCTTACGAGAACTGTCGCTTGCTGTACGTCGCCTGTACCCGCGCACGGCGCTGGTTATATTTGCTGACCCAGGTTAATCATCATGACGACACCGCCGAGCTGCGGGCCCCGCTAAAGACATCCCTGCTGCATACGGTCTGGCCCACAATACAGCCGGAACTGCAGGTGCAGCCGCCGGAACCCGCGAGCACAACTCCCGTGGCAAGGGAAAAGCCGGCGCTACTCTTGCGGCGATTAAAGTCTGGCTGGTGTGTGCCCCGGTTGCCGGAGCGTAGCCTGTTAGAGGATTTTATCGAGCCTGCGGAAGGAACGATCGGAGCCAGTGAGGAAGATATCGCATCGCGCGAAGTTAACGATGCAGACGCTTATCAGGATCCGACCGCCAGACATGTGGGTACTGTCGTGCACCAGGTGTTGCAGGAGATCGGCCGTAGCGGCCTGGCAGCCTGGGATGAAGCGCAACTCACGCGCTGTAGCCCCTATTGGCGAGTCCGGTTGGTGACGCTGGGCGTGCCATTATCCATGCTGGACCGGGCGCTGGCCGAGGTCCGGGCGATGCTACTGGCGGTCCTGCGGGATGATCAGTTCCAATGGCTGTTCGCGGATCAACATGTTCAGCGCCGATACGAATATGCCGTTAGCATTCCGGCAGCGCAGGGTTATCGTAACCTGGTGATCGACCTGTTGTTGCAGGAGCAGAACGGCCAGACCTGGATCATCGATTACAAGACCGGCCGTCCCGGGCCAGGTGAAAACCTCGATGCATTTATTGAACGACAGATGCAACGTTACGAAAATAAAATGGAACTCTACTGCCGCGCCATTGCCCAGCTTGAGTTTACACCGGTGCGTTCAGCCCTGTATTTTCCGTTACTGGCTAAATGGTCCGAATATGTTGGATAGGGAAAGGCTAAACTAGAGTAGCCCGGATGGAATGTAATGGAATCCGGGATTTTCTATACCGGGCTACTGACGATGAACCCCCGGATTCCGTTTCACTTCATCCGGGCTACGCTTGCTTGGATTTACACCGGTGCGGTCAGCCCTGTATTTTCCGTTACTGGCTAAATGGTCAGAATATGTTGGATAGGAAAAGGCTTAACTAGAGTAGCCCGGATGGAATGTAATGGAATCCGGGATTTTCTATACCGGGCGACT
>JACVQI010000139.1 GCA_015661095.1 Gammaproteobacteria bacterium | reverse complement strand
AGTGAACAGAACTACGCTGACGTTATTACCTATGTATTGCAGGAAAACAATGTAGCGGCGGGCGGAAACGATTTACCGGCAGAAGCCAAAATCTTGCTGGAAATGCCACTGCCGTGGTGAGAGTTATCTGGATACAGTATCCTTTTTTTCAGTTTTTAAAATCCTGTCCTCCGGGGACATGAAAGTTCCGGCAAAACGTCTCTGACTCCAGTTTGAACTGTTGGTGCATCTCAATATCGCCAGGATGCGCGAGCGTCCGCACGATCCAGCCGGCTATAGTCCGCATATCCTGTTCCCGCATGCCGCGCGTGGTCGCTGCCGGTGTCCCGAGGCGCACGCCGCTGGCTTCCAGAGGCGGCAGGGGATCATCTGGAATAATCTGCTTGTTGACCGTAATCCCGATACTGTCGAGCAATACCTGTGAATCTTCGCCGGTCAGGCCGAAACTGGCCATGGTATCCAGCACCATGAGGTGATTATCCGTCCCGCCGGTAACCAGTTTTACCCCCTGTTCCAGCAGCGCCTGCGCCAGGGCCTTGGCATTTTGCAGGACCTGCCGCGAATATTGCGCGAATTCCGCGGTCGCCGCCTGTTTCAGGGTAAAGGCGATCGCAGCGACGTTGTTCATATGTGGGCCACCCTGTAGACCGGGAAAGATGGCATGATCGATCGCTTTGGCATGTTTGCTCTTGCACAGGATCATGCCGCCGCGCGGACCGCGCAGGCTTTTATGGGAAGTTGTGGTCACCACATCGAAACCGTCATCGAAGGGGTTATTCATGACCTTGCCGGCCACCAGGCCGCCGAAATGGGAGATATCCGCCATGGTCAAAGCGCCGACCTCGTCGGCTATGGATTGAAAGGCCGCGTAATCCAGGTCCCTGGGATAAGACGAATAACCACATAATATCAGTTTCGGTTTGTGCCGCCGGGCTTGTTTCCTGACCTCGTCGAAATCGATTGAACCATCCTTCGGATCGGTTCGATAGCGCTTGAAATCGAAGATCTTGCCCATGCAGGATGCCGGCGCCCCATGGGTCAGGTGGCCGCCATGGGAGAGTTCCATGGCCAGGACCTTGTCGCCCGGCTCCAGCAGGCCGAAATACACCGCCTGGTTCATGACCGAACCCGATAAGGGCTGCACATTGGCATGGCCGGCCTTGAACAGGTTCATGGCCCTTTCAATTGCCAGTGATTCGATGATGTCGGAAAATTCCTGGCCGCCATAATAACGCCGGCCCGGATAGCCCTCGGAATATTTATTGGTAAATACCGAACCCAGCAACACCAGAACTTCAGGATAGGTGTAGTTCTCGGAAGGAATCAATTCGATACCGTCGCGCTGGCGATATTCCTCCCCGGCAAGGGCGTCGTATAAATCAGAATCGGAGCTGTTCAGCAGCGATCGAAAATCTTGTAAGTACACCACGTTATTAGTCTTTTGAACGCCCTGGCGAGTGTTTTTATAATATTTAAAAGCTAGTTCGCCCACAGTTTTGGCCGTAGTGGCCGGCAACCGTGGCTGTATGTTGATCATAACATATCCGGGAATCATCCCGGAACACGGAATCCGGTCAGCTATTATCAGCCAGGTTCAGCTGGGAACCTCGGGGCAAGTAACCCGATTCGGTGGACCGCGCCTACCGTGTTAATTTACCTGCCAGGTATCGCCGGCACGTAAATGATCCCGTAAAACGCCGCGGCCCTGGTTCCGGGTGGCTAGTTTGATCTGTTCTTCCAGCAACTCGCCATAGCGCGGTTTATCGATACAACGAAATACACCCAATGGCACCGGGTAATCATCTTCATCGAGGCTGGCCAGCAGCCGGGCCAGATAGTTGTGATCGGCGCTTTCATTATGAATCATCAACTCGCTTGCAGGCAGATCCACCACCTTGACAATGTTCAAGCCGAGGCCGGAACTGCTGGGGCTCAGACTGAAGGTCTTGTCCCGGTCCTTACCGAAAATGATCGGCTGACAGTCCGCTCAGCCCGCACCGATTTGTCGGCATAACCATCAAAAGCGCAGTCGTTGAAGACATTGCAGTTCTGCAGGATTTCAATGAAGGCCGCGCCTTTATGTTTCGCCACCCGCAACAGGATATCCTGGAGCTGCCTGGAATCGGTCGCGATCGCCCGGGCCACAAAGGTGGCCTCGGACACAATCGCCATATTCAGTGGATTGATCGGTGTCTCCATCGAGCCCATGGGACTGGACTTGGTCTTCTTGCCCAGCTCCGAGGTCGGCGAATACTGGCCCTTGGTCAGGCCATAGATGCGATTGTTGAACAACAGGATTTTGATGTTGATATTGCGGCGCAAGGCATGGATCAGATGGTTAGCACCGATGCTCAGGCCATCGCCGTCCCCGGTGATGACCCAGACCTGCAGCTCCGGGCGGCTCAGACTCAAACCAGTGGCAATAGTTGGGGCGCGCCCATGGATGGTATGAAAACCGTAGGTATTCATGTAATAAGGAAAGCGGCTGGAGCAACCAATGCCGGAGATAAAGGCGATATTCTCGCGCGGGATCTGCAGCTCCTTGCAGATGGCCGGCATCACCCGCTGCATTTGCGCCAGGATTGAATAATCCCCGCAGCCCGGGCACCAGCGCACGTCCGAATCGGAGCTGAAGTCCTTGCGCTGATAATTTTCAAAGTTGACTGGTTGTTCGGGTATGGTCATTGTCGCTGCACCTCATCATCACTCATGCTTTAACGGCTGGCTAGCTGTTGCCGGCCTTTGCGTTTTTGCTGCCGGGTGCCCTGCCCGGTCAGGATTTCATCGATCTTCGCCTCGATCTCGGTGGTCAGGAAGGGCCGACCTTTGACCTTGTTCAAGCCGATGATATCGATCAGAAACTCCGCCCTTAACAATAACCGTAACTGACCGCTATTGAGTTCCGGCACCAGGACGTGGCGGTAATTCCGCAACACTGCGCCCAGATTCCGGGGCCAGGGGTTGATATAACGCAGGTGCGTCGCGGCTATCGACAGACCCCGTTTGCTGGCGCGATCGACGGCCTGGCGGATGGCGCCTGACGTACTGCCCCAGCCGAGTACCAGCAGATCCCTCTGCTCCGGTCCATGGACTTCGAGCAAGGGAATATCATTGGCAATGCGCTGGATCTTCTCCGCGCGTAAGTGCACCATTTTCTGGTGGTTCTCCGAATCGTAGCTGACCGCCCCGGTGCCGTCCTCTTTTTCCAGGCCACCGATACGATGCTCCAGTCCCGGTGTGCCGGGGATAATCCAGGGCCGGGCCAGGGTTTCGGGATCGCGGGCGTAGGGCAGCGGCCGTTCCACATCTGTGTGAAATTTGACATCGATAACCGGCAGTTCCTCTGTTGTAGGCAACCGCCAGGGCTCCGAACCATTGGCGATATAACCATCGGATAGATAAATGACCGGTGTCATGTATTTGATCGCCAGGCGAAACGCCTCTATCGCCATGTAAAAACAATCCGCCGGACCGGATGGCGCGACCACCGCCAACGGCGATTCGCCATTTCTGCCGAACATGGCCTGCAGTAAATCTGCCTGTTCGGTCTTGGTCGGCAAACCCGTGGAGGGCCCGCCCCGCTGCACGTTCAGGACGACCACCGGTAATTCCGCCATGACCGCCAGGCCGATGGCTTCCGCTTTCAAGGCCATGCCCGGACCACTGGTGCCGGTCAGACCCAGCGCACCGCCGTAGGCGGCACCGATGGCGATACCCATGGCCGCGATTTCATCCTCAGCCTGGACGGTACGCACGCCGAAATGTCGCAGTTTGGATAATTCGTGCAGGATATCGCTGGCTGGTGTGATCGGATAGGAGGCATAGAACAATGGTCGGCCACTTAATTCCGCGGCGGCCAATACTCCCATGGCGGTAGCCTCATTGCCGGTGATGCGGCGGTAGGTACCCGGCGGCAGGTTGGCGGCGCTGACGTGAAACTTGCCCGTGAACATTTCCACGGTTTCGGCGTAGTTATAACCCGCCTGCAGGGCAAGCTTGTTGGCGGCCGCCATTTCCGGCCGGGAACTGCCATAACGCTTGTCGATAAAGGCGATAATGGCATCGATGGTCCGGTCATAGAGCCAGGAGACGATGCCCAGGGTGAACATGTTTTTGCACAGCGAGGCCTGCTTGATGCCCAGGCCGCTGGGCGCGACGGCATTGACCGTCAACGAACTGATCGGGATGGGATAGACTTGAAACCCAGACAAGGTCAAATCTTCACGGGGGTCGACTGTATACCCAGCCTTGGCCAGATCCGCCGCATCGAAAGAATCACTGTTCAGAATAATGGTGCCGCCCGGCGCCAGTTCGTCCAGATTCACCTTGAGCGCGGCCGGATTCAGGGCAACCAGCACATCCGGCTGATCACCGGGGGTATGGATATCATAGGAACTGAAATTCAGCTGAAAACTGCTCACGCCCGGCAGGGTGCCGACCGGCGCCCGGATCTCGGCGGGGAAATCCGGCAGGGTGCTGACATCATGTCCCAATAATGCCGATTCGTGAGTGAACAATGAACCGGTCACCTGGATACCATCGCCGGAGTCGCCGGCAAAGCGGATTACCGCGCCTTCGATTTCAATACTGTCGCGCTTTAATTCGTTACTATCAGTCATGCCTGATTATCAACCATCGCAAAATTACCATTAGCTGTTATCTTACCAGAAAAATGCCTGTTTTACGCTGACCGGTTCTGGTTAATTTATGATTATATTTCCTGTTTACCTGTGACATCTGGATCTGCATAGTTATATTTCAGAATCGCTTAGGAAGACTAAGGGTATACACTCGGTCTATACTTTCGATTCTGACAAACCCATAAGGTTTCGTTACAATCCGGCCGTCACTCAAAACAACCCATTTATCCCGTGCCCAACGAAGACATATTGCAGACCGCCCGCACCTGGGCGCAACAAGGGAAACAACTCGCCATTGCCACGGTCATTGAAACCTGGGGCTCCTCGCCGCGCCCGCGCGGCAGTCAACTGGTGGTGGATGCGAGCGGCGCTTTTACCGGCTCGGTGTCCGGTGGCTGTGTGGAAACCGCGGTCATCACTGAATCCCTGGCTGTTATACGTTCCGGCCAACCACGCATCCTCGAATATGGAGTGACGAATGAACGGGCCTGGGAAGTTGGCCTTGCCTGCGGCGGCCGTATCCGGATTTATGTCGAACCGTTGCTGTCCCATTAACCCCTGCCCGCATGCGCCTGACTACCCTGGACCAACTCATCGACGCCCGTCAGCAAAAACGGGCGGTGGTACTGATCACGAATCTGCAGGATGGAACACAATCGCTGTATTTTCAGGATGGCGCTGTCGCAGGTACGGCATTGACCGAGGTCCAGCGCTCCCTGGCACAGCAGGCCCTGCAATCCAATCAATACCTGTTGGCGGAGAACGCGACACTCTTCCTGCAACCTTACAATCCGCCGCTACGGCTGATCATCATCGGCGCCGTGCACATCAGCCAGGTCCTGGCCGCCATGGCGACACTCTGTGATTACCAGGTGACGGTTGTCGATCCCAGACAGGCCTTCGCCGCCGCGGCCAGATTTCCTGATGTGGAACTCAACACCGACTGGCCCGATGCGGCACTGACTGCCTTGCTGCCGGACGCGCGCACCGCTATTGTCACCCTCACCCATGATCCCAAACTGGACGACCCCGCGCTGCGCATCGCATTGCAGTCGGACGCCTTTTATATCGGCGCGCTCGGCAGCCGCAAAACTCAGCAGGCCAGATTCAACCGGCTGGCGGAACATGGCTATACGGAGGCGCAACAAGCCCGCATCCACGGTCCCGTCGGTCTGGACCTCGGCGCCGTGTCACCGGCGGAAATCGCCATTGCCATCATGGCGCAGATCACTCAATGCCTGCATCGCAGGACTGCATAATGTATTTCGGCGAACAACCCGTAGAGCAGACAGAGCAAGCCATCGTTGCTCACAGTATCAAACTCAAACACCGCGCCTTGAAGAAAGGGCATATCATCACAACCGCGGATATCGTTGAACTGCAACAGGCCGGCATTAACAGTATCGTTGTGGCCAGGCTCGAAGCCGGCGATATCGACGAGAACACGGCGGCGCATACACTGGCCCAGGCGGTTACCGGTGAGTTTATGCAACTGGACTCGCCCTTTACCGGCCGCTGTAATATACGTACCACCCGGCACGGTTTGCTGCACGTCAACCGGGAAGGCATCGATCAGATCAACCGGGTGCATGAGTCACTGACCATCGCCACCCTGCCGCATCTGGCGCATATCCAACCGGAGGATATGATCGCCACCATCAAGATCATTCCCTTCGCTGTCGATTCGGCGACACTGGAGTCCTGCCGTACAGCCGCGCGGCGATTGCAACCGATCCTGCGCGTACTGCCGTTTCGCACACAACGGGTCGGCTTTATCCAGACCCGTCTGGCCGGCACCCGGGAACAGGTGCTCGATAAAACAACAGCAGTTCAGACCGAGCGCCTGGCCGATCTGGACTACACGATTGTCCGGGAATTACGCTGCCAGCATGACACAGCCGAATTGACGCAGGCTTTACAGACCTTGCTGAAGATGGACCTCGACGTGATCCTGATTTTCGGCGCCTCCGCCATTGTCGATCGCCGCGACATCATTCCGATGGCGATTATAAATAGCGGAGGCGAAGTGCTGCACTATGGCATGCCGACCGATCCCGGCAATCTGTTATTACTTGGCCGGCATGGTAAGCGGCCGGTATTGGGGCTACCCGGCTGCGCGCGTTCGCCGAAACTGAATGGCCTGGACCTGGTGCTGCAAAGACTGGCCGCGGACCTGCCGGTCACTTCGGCGGATATCATGGCCATGGGCACCGGTGGATTATTGCAGGAGATCAAGAGTCGCCCGCAACCGCGGGAATAGCCGGTCGGAATTATCCGGTGAGATTCGCGCCAGTCGGTCGCGGCGGACTTTCTGCTAGTTGCGACAGATGCAGACAACACAATGCCGGCAAGATGGAACAAAGCAGGACGAAAACCCACTCACCCTGATACCAGGAAAAATTCGGTCCTGGTGCGGTGTATATGGCAATAATTTGTAGCATACCGATCAGGCCGAAACCGGCCACCAAAGCGATTTGACCGCGAAAATTTGGTGGCCGGCCGAACACGATATAACGCAGCGCGAGTAACAATGCCAGCGGCGCAATGGTTGCATAAGCCGTGGCCAAGACTATGCCCGGTTCGCCCAAAAAGCGCCGCAGTTGAATGACCCTCACCAGCCATAACAACGTCATAGGCGCGAAACTAACCAGCGCCTCGATACTCAGCAGCCATTTGGCGATGCGCAGATCGGAACGATTCATGATATGTAACCTCTCACTGTAACTTGCGATAACACAACCCAATGCCCAACGCAGTGCGCAAATGGGAACATCAATATGATCGAGTATCCATTGCAGAGCCCCATTCATGACGGTGGCTGGGTAGCATGTGCCTGGCGTGCGCTGTTATTGCCCTCGCAACAAGTTTGAAAAAACCACGCATAATACTCATGTCGTTACACCTGCCAAACGAGACTTGCTGGTACGCTGAACGGCCTCTCTCACTTGAGTCTTCGCGTATGCAACTCCGGTGGTACTTAAGCGGTACACATGACGCGGCCGGCGATTGTCGCCGTCAATATCCCATCGAGAGTCCAAGACCCCCTGGTCCGCCAGCCGCATAAGCAGTGGATAAAGCGTTCCGGACTGAAGCCGGGTTGCTTGCGCGAGATCGTAACCATGACGCCAGAGACCGGGCGATTCCAGTAGTGCTGCCAGTAGTGCGAGTGTTTGTGGGGAGCTGTTCGGTTTACGCGGCATATTCATAGTCTATATATGTAGACTATGAATGTCAAGGAACAGGAGTATGTTATTTGCAGGTAATGTTTTCCCTACTTTATTACTGTCAGTTGACCAATGGCGAAGGCATACTGCAGGGTCGCAACTCAGGCAGGCGATTACGCCGCAGGATGGTGAGATGATTCGGCGGGATCGTTTCCCAGCCGGCGTCCTGGGTCAGACGTTCAGAACTGACGATGACCGAGCGTTCCTCGATGCCGTTCTCCCTGGTTTCGTCTATCTCCGCCCGCGGATATAAATCCCCCAGAAAATAATAGAGTGATTCGGGCAGATGCTCCTTGTCGTTGGCGAAACGGGACACTACTGCGTGAGTGCCATCGGATACCGCGCAGTTCAGGTAGCTGGACTCCCCTGCTCCATGTTCAGCGACCGTCTCGACGACACGCACGATGGTCCGATCCAATGCCGACGCCAGCTGGTTACTCGGGTCGCCCGTGTGACTGCCGTGCAGGATCTCGTCGATCAATACCGCGAAGAAATATTCCGAATCGGTGCTGCCGAAGATATTGCTGAAGGCCTCATCGCATACCGAATTGATCAGCGGACGGCGCACGGCGTGAAAATTACCGATGTCGCCGTTATGCATGAACAGATATTGCTGGTAACGGAACGGATGGCAATTGGCTTCATTGACGCCGCTGAACTGGGTCGCGGCCCGGACATGGGCCAGGATGCAGTCACTGGAGATGATCCGGGCGATGTTGTGCAGATTGCGGTTGTTCCAGGCCGGCGTGATGGAGCGGAATACTGCCGGATCCCCGGTGAAATGCCTGGCATACCAGCCGACCCCGAAGCCGTCGCCGTTCAGCGGTTCTTCACGTTCGTGGCTGTGCGTGCTCTGGCGGATCAGCGAATGCGTGGGCGTAATGAGCAGCGAGTCGAGCCGGATCGGCGGGCCGAGATAGAGCGTGAAACGGCACATTAGTTACTTCCTCCGCATAGCCAGATATTTTGAGTGGTCGCAATCATTACAGTATAGATTACAACCATTCGCAAGGACGGCCGGGAAAACTTGCCTGTCATCATTAATGCCAAACCAGCAAACAAGTCCCGGCAGTACACGACATAGTCACATGTATTAAGCATACACACACGCAGTTGAAGGTTGGAAACGGCTGTGGCAATATGCAGCGATAAAATCAATAACTTATTCCTATTCATAAGGTTAACAAGGAATTAGCATTACACCAGGTGTACGGTCACAGGTTGCCACCTGTTTGGGTTGTTGGCCATTCTGATGATCCCCTGGGTCTGACTGGTCGGGACTTTAAATCATGCGCGCGAATTTCAAGACACATTATTCCAGTGCGACACTTGTTTGTTGCGCTGCCTGGATACTTTCCTTTTACAGTCCCACGGGCTGGACGCAAACGAAAGGATCGGCAACCTCACAGGATGAGGAGATTCTAATCACCGGCCAGGGACTGGAGGAAACCATTCCCGGCGAGTTGTCCCGTTATGGCAACCGGTTGGAGATCGTCAACGCCGATACCATCAAACTGGGTGGTTATCTCGACCTCAGCCAAACTTTGCAGATGCAGGTGCCGGGCCTGTATATCGCGCCGAAGCACGGCCCGTTCGACTACATGAATTGTTCCCTGCAAGGCGCGCGTTGTGAAGATACCTTGTGGTTAATCGACGGCGTCCGTATCAACAACCGGCTCTATAACACGACTGCGCCGCTGGACACAATCCCGGCACACATGATCGAGCGCATCGAAGTCCTGTACGGCGGTCAGGGGATCTTTTACGGCACGCAATCGGTCGCCGGCGTCGTCAACGTTGTTACCCGCTCCTTCAGCGAGGAACCCGCCGGTTCGATCGAAGCCGGTCTCGATGGCAATGACGGTTACCATGTGGCGGGCGATTACCGGACCAGCATCGGCAACCATCAACTCGTGGTCTATGCCTCACAGGATGAATCCGACGGGTACCGGCCGATCCCGCTGAATGAATTCCAGCCCAGCGGCACCGATCGGGAACGGGGTTACGAGGTGCTGACTCTCGGCGCGAAATACGCCTACAACTTTTCCGACGCCACCCGGCTGAGTATCCTGTACCAGCACACCGACAATGAAGTGGACAATGTCCAACCCTACCAGGCCGCGATCCGCAACAATGCGCGCCTGGAAGATCTGGTTACCGCTAAACTGGACTTCCGTATCGGTGACAACATCGATGCCTATCTCAAGGGTTATTACCACGATTGGGACACGGAATGGGATCACATCACCAATGATCTGGATGCGTCCGGCAACCTGACCGGCACTCAGACGGTTCTGTATCAGGATACCTTTTGGGGCTTTGAGGATTTCGGTGTCACCGCCGGCGCGAAGATTACCACCAACCATGGCCTCGACTACGCCCTTGGTTACGATTACCAGGAGTTCTCTGGCCGCGACGACGTCTGGCTGATCGCGGACAAATCGGAACAGGCACACGGCATCTTCGGTCAGATCCGCACGTCCGAATTATTGTTTGAAAACACCCTCATCGCGGTGGGCGTCCGATACAACATAACCAGTGGCGAGGCTGATCAAACCGTCTGGAACCTGAGCGGCCAACACAACTTCCGCGACGACCTGTACGCACGGGCCTCATTAGGCACGGCCTTCCGCCTGCCGGACGCCGAGGAATTGTACCTGATGGATTGTTGCGAAGTCGGTAATCCCAACCTGGAACCGGAACACAGCCGCAACCTGAATCTCTCCGTCGGCGGCACACTGGCGCTGGCCGAAGGCCTGCAGTGGGAATTGATCGGCTTTGTCCGGAAAGTCGACAACCTGATCGATATCGATTTCGACAATCCGGCCTACCCTGCATTCCAGTGCCTGTGTG
>JACVQI010000138.1 GCA_015661095.1 Gammaproteobacteria bacterium | reverse complement strand
GCCAGCGCCAGTACGGTTATCCGTTGCAGGTAGGGACCGGATTTGATGCGTATTTCATCCCCGGGACGGATAACATGGGCAGGTTTGATGGGATTGTCGTTGACTTCGATTTTACCTTTTTTAATCGCTGCTGCGGCCAGTGCCCGCGTTTTATAGAAGCGGGCGCACCATAACCATTTATCGACCCGCATGGTTTGCGTTTCATCTGTCTGTTGATCGGTCATTGGTATGTTAGTGCTGCCTAGAGATCGCTCTGGAGAGTGAAGCTAATTGCGACATGATTGACTTTATGCCGCTGTGTTTAAGTTTCACGCTGGTTTATAATCCCGGAAAATTTGCGAGTATTATGATAAACCGGTGTCAACAATGAGTGAACAGAAGCAACGGGAATTTATTCCTCTGAATATCGCCATCCTGGTGATCTCCGACACCCGGGACGAGACGACGGACAAATCGGGCAAACTCCTGGTTGAGCGCCTGTTGACCACAGGCCATAAGGCCTATGCGAAAAAGATCGTGCCCGATGACATCAGCAGAATCCGGGAATGTGTTTCGGTCTGGATCGCGGACGAAAATATTCAGGCCGTAATCTCTACCGGTGGTACCGGTGTTACCGGTCGGGACGGCACTCCGGAAGCAGTCAAACCCCTGTTTGAAAAGGAAATCGAGGGTTTTGGTGAACTGTTCCGGTCCATCTCCTACCAGGAGATCGGTACTTCCAGCCTGCAATCCCGGGCCATCGCCGGCGTTGCGAATGGTACCTATATTTTTTGTTTACCCGGTTCCTCCGGGGCCTGCGCAACCGCCTGGGATAAAATCCTGGCACAACAACTTGATTACCGGACCCGACCTTGTAATCTGGTCGAATTAATGCCCCGGTTACGAGAACAGTAAGCCATGATGGAATGCTGTCAACCGGGGATCCTGGATGAGGTGCCACCCGTAGCGCGCTATCTCACCTTCGCCATCAAGAACAATAATCTTGTTAAAGCAGGCATGTCGGCATTATCCGACTTGGTGGATGGCGTGTATACCGTTTGTGGAATCGGGCAAACATTGGTTCTGGCATTATCGAAGAAAGTACCGGGATTGGGTTCCTTCCCCGCCAGCGACGGAGCCGGCTTTGCCATCCCCTCCACACCCGCGGCGCTGTGGTTCTGGTTGAAAGGTACCGACCGGGGTGACCTGCTGCACCGCAGCCGTGCTATCGAGAGGCGATTGGCGCCGGCATTTCACCTGAGCCATTGTGTTGATGCCTTTAAATATAAAACCGGCTTCGATTTATCGGGTTATGAAGATGGTACTGAAAATCCGCAAGGGCAGGCAGCCGTCGATGCTGCGATTGTCCAGGGTATAGGGGTAGATCTGGACGGATCCAGTTTCGTGGCAGTGCAATTGTGGGTGCATGATCTCGACTTGTTCGAACAGTTGTCGGAAACGGAACAAGATAATACGATAGGCCGGCGTAAACGTGATAATCAGGAAATAGAAAATGCGCCGCTGTGCGCGCATGTCAAGCGCGCCGCCCAGGAAAGTTTTCAGCCCGAAGCCTTTATCTTGAGGCGCTCAATGCCTTGGGCAGCCGGGCAGGGTGCGGGATTGGTATTCGTCGCCTTCGGTAAATCCCACGCAGCCTTTGAGTCTATTTTAACCCGGATGACGGGTGCTGAGGATGGAAAAGCAGATGCGTTGTTCAAATTTACGCAACCGATTACTGGATCTTATTACTGGTGTCCGCCACTGCTGAACAACCGGTTGAACCTGTCTATATTAGGATTTTAATTTTTTTATGCTAAAAGAGTTTTTATATCATTTGAGTGTCATTGCCTTGGCCATGTTATCGACTGGCGCCATGGCCGCCAGTTACGAATTGGCAAATGGAGAGGATTCGTTGATAGGCAGACCTCTGACTACCCATTCCGAATACAAGGATACTTTGCTCGACATCGCCCGTAAGCATGGTTTTGGTTACCGCGAGATAATACTGTCCAATCCAGGGGTGGATGTCTTATTACCGGGAGCCGGCAAGGAAATAGCCTTGCCTTCGCAGTTCCTGCTGCCGCACGCGCCGCGGCAGGGCATTGTTCTGAATATCCCGGAATTGCGGCTTTACTATTATCCACCCAGGAAACAGGGCGCGCCCCTGCAGGTTTATACCTTTCCTGTGGGGATCGGCAAGGAGGGCTGGAATACACCTTATGCCCGAACAAATATAATCAAAAAACAGAAGGACCCGAGCTGGTATCCGCCCGAGTCGATCCGGAGAGAACATGCCGCAAGAGGGGATATACTTCCCAAGAGGGTCGCTCCCGGACCCGATAATCCATTAGGTAAATACGCAATGAGGATGGGTTTGGGGGCTTATCTGATTCATGGGACGAATAATCCTGATGCGATCGGGATGCGGGCCAGTCACGGGTGTATCCGGCTCTATCCAGAGGATATAGAAAACTTATATTCCATGGTGGGATTGAGGACGCCAGTCAATATCATTAATCAACCGTTCAAAGTCGCACTGCATCAAGGCAAAATCTATCTTGAAGCGCATCCCTCTCTCGAAGAAGACGAGAATATATACCGGGATAATTTGACCAGTGTGGTGCAGATCCTGATCGACGTCACCGCAGGCAGTGATTACACCGTTGACTGGGATCTGGCTAAACGGGTGATACGTGAATTGCAAGGCATACCGGTCGCAATTGGCATTATTAACGGGCCTGCAACGACAGTGGCAGAAACTGCCGGTCCGAGCGGCAGGAAGGGGCTCAAGCTGAGACTGGATACGAAATTGACGGGATCAGATTAAAGAAAAAAGCCCTATAACTGGAGTTATAGGGCTTTTGCAAGATTTGAATCTCTTAAATTACTTTTGAGGACCCAGTCTTTCAATCAGACGGTTGATCTTCTCAGTATTTTCATTACAGCAGGCCTGTGCGGCATCAGCAGCGGCTTGCGCCTTACGAGCTGCATCCAGTGCTTCGTTAGCTGTGGATTGGGCCGTATTGGCGCTGCTGGCTGCATTATTAGCGGCTTCAAGCGCCTTATTTGCCTGTGCCTCAACTACCTTAAGCTGCTCAGTCGTCGCACAACCACTTAATATTCCCAATACCGCAGCCAGTGCCAATGTCTTTGTTAACGTACTCTTCATGGTTGGTTCTCCAAGTTGGTTAATATAGAACTATCCAATTCTTACACGCTAATCATGACTCATTTCCAGGGCTTTATCAATGATTATTTATTGATTTATTGCTTATAAAACAACATGGGTCTGCCCGAAAATTGCGATTTCAGAAACTCCATTTGGTCCGCCAGTATCTTCCTGTTCGACAGCGCCAGATATTCGGCCCAGTTGGGAACATAGGGGATAGCCAGCAGCGGCATATTCGCTGCTTCCGGATTACGATTGCCCTTGCGGGTATTACATATTCTGCATGCGGTTACGACATTTGACCAACGGTCGGTCCCCCCTCTCGATAAGGGAGTGACATGGTCACGGGTAAGCTCCGATTCGCAATGCTGGTGGCCGCAGTACATGCACAGGTGGGCATCGCGTAAAAACAGTTCCCGGTTGGTGAGTGGGGGAATTGTGCGTTTAGTATGCTGTTTAAAAAGCGCGGAACGCTTGACCGCGATGATGGAACTGACGTTTACCATCGACCGTTCACCGCTCCTGCGATTCACCCCGCCATGAAAAACGAATTCCTGATTTCCCGCGGTCCAGGCGATGAGATCCCGGCAGTATAAACTCACTGCATCCTGCCAGGGGATCCAGGTGACCGGCGAACCGGATACATCAAGTCGCAGAATTAACGCAGTCATACAACAGCCCTGGAATTCCCGGCCGGAGTCGATTGCTGCACCGGATAACTGATAAGACAGTAGTGAGAATAATTCATAGTTCCATATTTATTCGAAAAATGAATTAAGATCAATTTATTAGCTGTCTAATTTAACAGGAAACAGCAATGAAAGAAATAGATGAGTTGTTACAGATCATGCAAACCCTGCGCGATCCGGAAAACGGCTGTCCCTGGGACCAGAAACAGACCATCAGTTCAATCATGCCTTTCACGCTCGAGGAAGTTTATGAAATCGCCGATGCAATCGAACGCGGTGATATGGATGGACTGCGGGACGAATTAGGCGATCTGCTGTTCCATATCATTTTTTACGCGCAGCTCGCCAGTGAGCAGGAAGTCTTCAACTTCAGGGAACTGGTTGCGGCCATTAATATGAAACTACGCAACAGACACCCGCATGTTTTTGCCGAGGACTCCGTTAATTCACTGGCGGAACAGACGCATACCTGGGAAAAAATCAAGCATCAGGAGCGGAAAATGCGAAACCAAAACGCGTCACTACTCGATGCCATCAATCAGGCGCAACCTGCCATGTCCAGGGCTGTCGCGCTGCAAAAACGTGCGGCAACGGTCGGTTTCGACTGGCCCGGACCGCTACCTGTACTGGAAAAACTGGAGGAAGAGATCAGGGAACTCCGACTGGCTATCGAATCGGCGCAAAGCCGGAATGCCGTTATGGCTGAGATAGGTGATGTCATCTTCTCCTGTGCCAATCTGGCCAGGCATATGGATATCAATCCCGAAGTCGCAGTAAGACAGACTAATCGAAAATTTGAGCAGCGATTTCGCTATTTGGAACAGAACCTGGCTGCCAGTAACAAGGAACTGACCGAAGCAACATTGGCCGAAATGGAATCCCTCTGGCAGGAGGCTAAACTGCATGAGACGTGACAAAAATGTAGGGATTTAAAAAATAGGGTGTCTGCAGAGAGACGCCCGTATGTACTAAGTGGGAGAGGAGATGTACATATCTGATTACAATAATCGCATCATCTGTGCCAGTCATTATTTTGAGTGTATAAACAATCAGTTAATCCCTGGCTGGAGTCATTTGCCGCTGCCGTGCGGCATGTTTTTGACATGCACCTGCGGCGAATGACTGCCGTCTGACGCATCACCACGGGTACTTTCGGTTAACACCCGGTGATGAGAAGTAAAGTGAGGAGGATTGACCAGGCTATCTTATTTTGACAGTTGGGATTTCTTGTCAAAACTGAGCATGGCGTACGCCGAGTGATTATGGATAGATTCGAAATTCTCGGATTCAATGGTGTAAGAATCTATTCTCTCGTCCTGATTAAATTTTAGCGCGATATCCCTGACCATGTCCTCGACAAACATGGGGTTATCATAGGCGCGTTCCGTAACATATTTCTCGTCCGGTCGTTTTAACAGGCCATATAATTCACACGAGGCTATTTTTTCGACTATATCGATTAACTCCTCAATCCAGATGAAGAATTTCGTTTGTACCTGGACAGTGACATGGGAGCGCTGGTTATGGGCGCCACGATCGGAGATATCTTTCGAACAGGGGCACAGGCTGGTTACCGGTACGATGATCTTGATTGATACCAGGGGTTTGCCATCCTTGACTTGACCGATAAAAGCA
>JACVQI010000137.1 GCA_015661095.1 Gammaproteobacteria bacterium | reverse complement strand
TCCGGCTTGCGCGTGAAGAGTTTGATGGCGCCGCCAATGGAATTGCGTCCCGCCAGAGTTCCCTGCGGACCGCGCAGGACTTCGACGCGCTCCAGATCCATGAGATCCAGCAAGTTGCCGGTGATGGTCGAATAATAGACATCATCCACATAGATGCCGACACCCGGCTCCACGGAGGGATTGAAGTCCGTCTGGCCAATGCCGCGGATGAACGCGACCATGGCGCTACCAAATGAGGAGCCGGCGGGCCGGAGTGAAACGTTCGGCGCTTGCGCGGTGATCTGAGCAAGATTGGTCTGGCTGCGCGCTTCCAGCATTTCGGCGTTGACCGCAGTGATCGCGAGCGGCGTATCCTGCACGTTTGCTTCCCGGAACTCGGCGGTGACGATAATTTCTTCGAGCGCACCGCTTTCCTGCGCAAAAATTGACGCTGGTCCGATTAATATCGCACTGGCTACAACCAATGTTGAAACCACCCTGGTGGCAAGAGGCAGATGCTTCTTAGGATTACTGGAATTTTTCATAAATCCCCCTGAGGATTAATAAATAACAGCTTAACGAGATATGTTGCATTATTCATACAAACAGCAAATTCATTACACTTATGTTGCTATTATAATACGTTTCTAAAATTAAATTCAAAATTATTTCCCATACATCCTGAAGCGGAGCTGCAGTATCACCCGTAGCCACATTAAATTTACGCTGCGGACATTTGCCGGTTTGACTTTATAATACGTAAAACAATTATAAATTGATTACTTCCCCAACTGAGCAAGTCGTAACTCCGTACCAGATTTTTCGCTCCAGTGCTGATAATAAATTGAGAGAGTAATTTATGAATTATCCGTTAATGTTCCGTTGTTCCGGTCACCTTGCCGTGTTTTTAAGCTTATGGTTGCTGGCAGGTTGTGGAAGCGAAGATAAAACTGCCGTAGCGCCAACTGAGACCAGGCCGGCGACGGAAGAGGCAGTTGTCGCAGTTGCGCCGGCAACGACCATGGCCGCCGTCGATGGCAACAGAATCATCAATGCCGACAGTGAACCCGGTAACTGGCTGACGCATGGCCGCACCTATGATGAACAGCGTTACAGCCCGCTGGCGCAGATCAACGCCGGCAATGTCAGTAACCTGGGACTGGCCTGGTATTACGATCTCGATAGCAGCCGTGGGCAGGAATCGACGCCCATCGTCGTCGATGGCGTCATGTATGTATCGACGGCGTGGAGCATGGTCAAGGCGCTGGATGCCAGAACCGGCGCTCTGAAATGGGCCTATGATCCGCAAGTACCGAAATCCTGGGGTGTCTATGCCTGTTGTGATGTGGTCAATCGCGGAGTGGCGATCTGGAACAACACGATCTATTTCGGCACGCTCGACGGTCGTCTGATTGCCCTGGATGCGGCAACGGGAAAACCAGCCTGGGAAGTATTGACCATCGATAACACCAAACCTTATACCATCACCGGCGCACCGCGCGTGATTAACGGCAAGATCATCATCGGTAATGGTGGTTCGGAATATGGCGTACGCGGCTATGTCTCCGCCTATGATGCCGAGACTGGGGCTTTGGCATGGCGGTTCTACACGGTGCCTGGCGATCCCTCGCAACCTTTCGAAGCGCCAATACTGGCGGAGGCTGCCAAAACCTGGAATGGCGAGTGGTGGAAGTATGGCGGCGGCGGCACGGTTTGGGATTCCATGGCCTATGATCCGGACCTGAACCTTTTATACATAGGCACCGGAAACGGCGCACCCTGGAACCAGTCGATCCGCAGTCCGGGTGGTGGCGATAATCTGTTCCTGTCATCGATCGTCGCCCTGAACGCCTCGACCGGTGAGTATGTCTGGCATTATCAAACCACACCGGGCGAAACCTGGGATTTCACGGCCGCCCAACATATCATCCTCGCCGATCTGGAAATCAACGGGCAAACCCGCAAGGTCCTGATGCAGGTGCCGAAGAACGGCTTTTTTTATGTTGTTGACCGTACCAATGGTGCATTGATCTCGGCGCAGCCGGTGGTAGCTACCACCTGGGCTACCCATGTGGATATGGCTACTGGCAGACCGGTGGAAAATCCCGAGTCACGCTATGACAAGACCGGCAAAGTGTGGGTCGGTGTGCCGGGGCCAGCGGGAGCGCATAGCTGGCATCCGATGTCGTATAACCGCCAGACCGGGCTGGTCTATGTTCCCATCAATGATGCCGGGTTTGTCTACATGCCGGTACAGCAACTCAATATAAAACCGCACTCCTTTAATACCGGCATTGATTTCGGAGCCGCAGATCTGCCACCGGACCCTGTAGTCAAGAAGCAGATTATGGACTCGGTCACCGGGCACCTCGCCGCCTGGGATCCGGTCCTGCAACGTGAATCGTGGCGGGTGAATTATCCCGGTCCGTGGAATGGCGGAGTCCTGTCAACGGCGGGCAACCTGGTCATCCAGGGCACCGCGGCGAGTGAACTGGTGATCTATACCGCTGATAACGGCACTAAACTCTGGTCTATGCCGGTGCAAACGGGCGTAGTGGCGGCGCCGATTACTTACGAGGTTGATGGCGAACAATACATCGCCGTGGCCGCGGGCTGGGGTGGCATCTATCCGCTGGTCACCGGCGATCTGGCCTTCAAATCCGGACCGGTGCGTAACATCAGCCGGGTTATTGCCTTCAAGCTGGGCGGCACCACGACCCTGCCACCGATGCCGCCGGAAACGCCCAGGGTGCTTAATCCGCCGGAATTGACGGCGGATACTGCGAAACTGGCCATCGGTAAACAGGCCTATGACCGCGCCTGCAGTACCTGTCATGGCGGTGGTGTCGTGAGCGGTGGACTGATAACGGATCTTCGTTATAGTCCGAGTCTCGGCAATGAATTGTTTTTCGAGATCGTTGAGAAAGGTTTATACAATGACAAAGGCATGGTCTCCTATGCGGATACCTATAATCATGAAGAGCTGGATGCCATTCAGGCCTATCTCATCAAGCGGGCTCATGACAGCATGGAATAAACACAGAGGCACAGAGTACACAGAGATATTAATAAAAAATAATGATACAAATTCGGGCGATTGAGCGCAGCGAAACGAGACAAGAATTATTAAAGGTTGGATTCATAACTGTTTAACCATACCTACATCTGTATTTAATTATTGCTTTCCTCTGTGTGCTCTGTGCCTCTGTGTTAAATATTTTTTCGTCAACCAGGGCGACGGTGTGGCGGAGCTGGAATCGAGCAAGATCGTCAATACCCTGGAGTCGCATGTCTCCGGTGTTGTTTACCGCAAACTGGCCCGGGAGGACGATACCCTGCCGGTTGGCAGCCTGCTGGCCGTTGTGGCGGAAGCAGGAGCGACTGCTGCTGAAATCGAAGCTTATATCAATAATTTTACTTCCGAGTCCCGGGCCACTATCAGCGGAACTACTGAGAAAACAACACCAGTACCGAGTAAGGCGCCGGTAGCAGTCTCACAACCCTCGCCGGAGGGAATCGACGCGGTGGCGGTCCCCGACCATTTGCAGCAGGGCCCTGACGACAGTAATGTGCCCGCCGCGCCACACGCGCGCCGGCTGGCACAAAAGCTGGGCATTAATTTACATAACATCACCGGCAGCGGCCGCCATGGCCGGATTGCCATAGCTGATATCGAACAGGCCATTGCCAGAGGCAGCTTAGCCGCCCCGGCCGTGGTTGAAGAGGTCCCGTTGAGCGGTACCCGGTTAACGATCGCCCGGCGACTGCAGGAATCAAAATCCACCATCCCGCACTACCGCCTGATCGCCGATGTCCGCGTCGATGCCTTAAGCGCGTTACGCACACAACTGACGGCCAGCCTGAATCAGGACCTGTCCCTGAATGATATGTTGCTCAAGGCTTGCGCCACGGCCCTGCTCAAGGTGCCGGCCTGTAACGTGCAACTGGAAAATAATATCATCCGGAAATTTACTGATGCCGACATCGCAGTGGCGGTGGCCCTGGAGTCCGGTTTGATTACGCCGATCATCCGCTCTGTCAACAGGAAGGGCGTTGCTCAAATCGCCAGCGAAGCGCGGGACTTGATCGACAGGGCGAAAACCGGCCGCTTGAGCCTCGAGGAAATCAGCGGTGGTACCTTTACCATTTCGAACCTGGGCATGTTCGGCATCAAGCAATTCGATGCCATTATCAATCCGCCGCAATGCGCTATACTGGCGGTCGGTTGCGCGGAACAGCGCGTGGTAGTCGAGAGTGGCCGGCCGGCGGTGGCGACGGTGATGTCGGTGTCACTGTCACTTGACCACCGGGTCATTGATGGTGCAGTCGGCGCCGGATTCTTGCGTGAACTGGCGCAGGTGATCGAACATCCGGAAACAGCGCTGTGGACATAATTGGCACTGGCGTCATGGAAGACACGCAGCAGGGGAAACATCAAGGGCCTATTTATAAATTCAGGAACCTCTGATTAACTCAGAGGTTCCGTCCGGTATAGGGATATACCGGCATTTTTCAAACAGTTATCTGTTTGAAAAATGGAGCAAAGTAAAAGTCGCGTCTTTTACTTTGCGGGTTCTGAAAAGTCCAGGAGGGACTTATTCAGAGCTTCTTTCAACATAACTGCAGGTGAGGAGAGAGTTGATGAACATCAGTCATGACGTGCTACTCAAGGCTTATCGAACAATGAAGACGATACGCGAATTCGAGAGCCGTATCGCCAGGGAATTCGAGGCCGGGACCGTGCCCGGTTTTACCCATCTCTATCTGGGCCAGGAGGCAATAGCCACCGGGGTGTGCGCACATCTGACCGACAAGGATGCCATCTCCTCGACGCACCGGGGCCATGGCCACTGTATCGCCAAGGGCTGTGATGTCCGGGAAATGATGCTGGAGCTGTATTGCAAACGCGACGGCATCTGCAAGGGTAAGGGCGGTTCCATGCACATCGCCGATATCAAAAAGGGCATGCTGGGCGCCAATGCCATTGTCGGTGCCGGCGCGCCCCTGGCCGTGGGTGCGGCATTGACAGCGAAGACGCTCGGCACCACGAATGCGTCGGTGGTGACGGTGCCACCAATCAGGGCACCGTGTTTGAAGCCATGAACTTTGCCGTCGTGCTGAAACTGCCGGTGATCTTCGCAGTGGAAAACAACGGTTATGGTGAGCACACCGGCATTTCCTATCATCTGGGATGTGGCGATATCGCCGCCCGCTCGGCGGCCTTCGGTATGCCGGCGGTGAAAGTGGACGGCACCGATTTCTTCGCGGTATACGAGGCGGCCGGTGAGGCCATAACCCGGGCCCGTTCCGGCGGCGGACCCTCAACGGTCGAAATGGAGGCGCCACGCTGGCGCGGTCATTTCGAGGGTGATCCGCAACTTTACCGGAACCTGGACGAAATCAAGGAATTGCGCGCGAATCGGGATCCACTGAAAAAATTCCGGGAACAGGTGCTGCGGGATAAAACCCTGACTGCCGCCGAGATGGATGCCATAGACGCCGATGTCCTGGCGCTCATCGATCGATCCGTCGCGGAGGCCAAGACCGCGCCCGAGCCGCGACCGGAAGACCTGACCACCGACGTTTATATCAATTACTGATTGGGGGACACAGCAATGACGATGAAAAGTTTCCGGCAGGCGATTACCGAAGCCATGGATCTGGAGATGGCACGGGACTCGACAGTGATTCTGATAGGCGAGGATATCGTCGGCGGCCACGGCGGTTCGGCGAATAACCCCGGCGCGACCGGCGGCATCATGGGTATCACCGGCAACCTCTACAATAAATACGGACCGACTCGCGTTATCGATACACCGATATCGGAAAGCGCCATCATGGGCGCCGCCGCGGGTTCGGCCCTGACAGGATTGCGACCCATCGCAGAACTGATGTTCGCCGATTTTTTCGGCGTCTGTTTCGATCAGATCTACAACCAGGCGGCCAAGTTCCGTTATATGTTCGGCGGCAAGGCGCGCACACCGATGGTGATCCGCGCCATGACCGGCGCGGGTTTCGGCGCCGCCGCCCAGCATTCCCAGGCGCTCTGGTCCATCTTCAGCCATATCCCGGGTCTCAAGGTGGTACTGCCGTCCTGCCCTTATGATGCCAAGGGTTTGCTGATTCAGGCGATCCGGGACGACGACCCGGTGATGTTTCTGGAACATAAAGTCATGTATGAAGATATGCAGGAAGTGCCGGATGAGGCGTACACCATCCCGTTCGGCGAGGCGAATCTGACCCGGGAAGGAGATGATGTCACCATCGTCGCCTTCGGCCGCATGGTCCAGTTCGCCAACAAGGTGGCTGATAACCTGGCCGGTGAGATATCGGTGGAGGTGATCGATCCGCGCACCACCTCGCCACTGGACACGGAAGTGATCCTCGACAGTGTCGCGCACACGGGCCGGCTGGTGGTCGTGGATGAGGCCAATCCGATCTGCAGCATGGCCTCGGAGGTGATCAGTACGGTGGCGATTCACCAGTTGGGAGCACTGCGGGCCGCGCCGGTGAAGATCACGGCGCCGCACACACCGGTGCCGGCGTCGCCGGTGCTGGAAGCCTTATACGTGCCGTCCATTGAGAAGATCCAGGCCGCGGTTCGCGCGATCATGACTGCTGATTCCGTTCACCTGAAAAACTAGCATGTCAGCGATCAGTCGCCGCCGGTTAATCACGATTACCGCCAATGTTATTTCCGTTGCCGCAGTAGCGGGCCCGTACCTGCCCGCTCTGGCGCTGGCCCAGGATAATCGGACGGGTACTGTCCCGGACGATGGTGTGGATGCGGAGGCATTGGCGACCCTGGTGCATGATTTATTTCCCCATGAGGCCATCGCAGCAGAGGTCTATACCGGCATTGCCCGGATGATTATTGCCCAGGAACAGGGAGCAGCGGGTGACCTGATGTTGCTACAGACCGGCTTGCGGCAATTAAACGAACAGGCGGGTGGGCAGGAATGGCGATCGCTGGATGCCAGCCAGCGGCTGCAAGCACTGAATAAAATAGCAGACACCGAGTTTTTCAAAACCGTACTGCCGCGGAGCAGGGCACTATTGTATTTACGACCTGAAATCTGGCAACTGGTCGGCTATGGCGGCAATGCCTTGCAGCAGGGTGGGTATCTAACGCGCGGTTTTGACGATATTGATTGGCTGAATTAAGCGGCGTAGTGAAAAGTTAAAAGTGAAAAGTAGAAAGTTTTATTATGTCGGGTTTCGCTGCGCTCTACCCGACCTACAACTTTAATTATAATTATGTTTGAACTGGATGATGACAATGTTGCTGTAGTGATCGGTTCCGGCGCCGGTGGCGGCACCATGGCCAATCAACTGGCTCAGAACGGTATCAAAGTGGTGTGCCTGGAGGCCGGCAAACGAATGGCCATGAGTGATATCGTCAATGATGATGATGTCATGTTCGGTAAATTTACCTGGCTGGATGAACGTATTGGCGAAGCGGGTGCGCTACCGGACTTCCCGGTCTGGACCTGCAAGACAGTCGGTGGGTCAACCATGCACTGGACAGCGGCAACTCCCAGGTTGCAGGCGCATGAAATGCAGGCGAAATCGACTTATGGACTCATCGACGGCGCCAATCTGGTCGACTGGCCGATCAGACTTGAAGAACTGAGCCCGTATTATGCCAAGGCTGAATTAATGCTGGGCGTCACCGGTACTAACGGTATTCCCCACCTGCCAGGCAGCAACAACTACAAAGTACTGGAGGCGGGGGCACGCAACCTGGGATACAAAGATATCGATACGAATAACATGGCCATTAACCAACAGCCCAGGGATGGCAGGGGCGGTTGCCTGCAACTCGGATTTTGTTCCAGCGGTTGTGCAACCGGTGCCAAATGGTCGACCTTGTATACTGAAATCACCAGTGCTGAAAAGACTGGAAATTTTGAATTGCGCAGTGAATGCATGGCAGTCAGGCTGCTTGCCGATGCGGATAACCGGGTAACCGGGGTGCAGTATCTCGATGCCACCGGCACTACACGGATTCAAAAGGCCCGGTTTGTATGTGTGGCCGGCAATGCCCCGGAGACAACGCGACTATTACTGAATTCAAGGACTGACCGGTTTCCCGAGGGGCTTGCCAATTCCAGTGGCCAGGTGGGAAGAAATTACATGCGTCATGTCATCACCGCGTTGGTCGGTATCATGCCCGGCGAGGTACATTTTTATAAAGGTGCACAAGTCGCCGGCGTGGTCAGGGATGAAACCCGGCATGACCCGGGCCGGGGATTCCATGGCGGATTTCAGTTACACACGGTAAATTTTACTCCGGCTTTTCTGGCCAACACCATGTTACCGGGCAAGTGGGGCAAGGAATTTACAGATGTGATGGAACAATACCGGAATTTAGCTGCCGTGATGATTATGGGAGAGGACCTGCCTGTGCCGGACAGCCGCATCACCTTGCACCCGCAACGCAAGGATCAGTATGGCCTCCCGGTAACGGTGGTACATTATCAGCATCATTCAAATAATCGCGCCATGATTAATTATGCTATGGATAGGGCGCGCAAAATGTTCGAGTCGCTGGGGGCGACACGGTTATTCGACCTGGTGGACGTTTTCCCGGCCACGCATAATATGGGCACCGCGCGTATGGGCGAAGATCCGGCGACGAGTGTTTGCGACCGCTGGGGTCGAACGCATGATATCGGGAATCTGTATATCTCCGATGGCAGTCTGTTTCCGACTGTCGGCTGCGAAAATCCAACTATCACCATTATCGCGTTGGTGCTGCGTCAGGCAGAACACATTCTGGATAAAATTACCCATAATGAACTCTAGTCCGCGGCGGAATCCCGGTTCCTGACCCCATTGATTTTGCTGAATATGATGAGGAAAATATCGTGGCGCTTGCCCCTGACTCTGAACTGACGGTTGCCGGCAGTTATCTGGACTGCCTGATTGACCGTGACATTCAATATGTCTTCGCCAATGCCGGTACCGATTTCGCGCCGATCATCGAGGCCATTGTGCACGCGACGGAAGAAGGGCGATCAATACCTAAATTTTTAACGGTCCCGCATGAGAATGTCGCCATAGCCATGGCGCATGGCTACTACCGGGTCAGTGGCAAGCCGGCGGTAGTGATGGTCCATGTCACCGTAGGCACCGCTAATACGGTGTGCGGCATTATGAACGCCGCCCGGGATAACATCCCCATGCTGCTGGCCGCCGGCCACACACCCCATACGGAATCGGGTTATGCCGCTTCACGGGATGTCTGGATCCACTGGGGCCAGGACAGTTTCGATCAGGGTGGCATGCTGCGTGAATACGTGAAATGGGATTATGAATTGCGTGCCGGCCAACCAGTTGATGTCCTGGTCGGCAGGGCTCTGGACATCGCCATGAGCGAGCCACGCGGGCCCGTCTACATGACCTTGCCGCGGGAAGTGCTGGATCAAAAGCCTGTCACCGGTCCGGCCAGGAAACGCAATCGTTCGCTGGGTACCATAGCACCGGCGCCCTCAACGGCTGCGATAGACAAGGTCGCGGCGGCTATCGCCGGGGCCGAATTTCCGGTCATCCTGACCTCGACCCTGGGCCGGGATCCGGGTAACGTCAGTCTGCTGGCGCAACTGGCTGACGCCTGGGGCATCGCCGTCATCCAGGCCAGCGCCCGCGATATCAACATACCCTCTAATCATCCGATGAATCTCGGTGTGCGTGCCGATGACGTGCTGAAGCAGGCCGATCTGATTCTGTGCATGGATTGTGAAGTACCGTGGTTTCCAAAAACCACCCGGCCGAATCCTGACGCGACGCTGATCCATATGGCGCCGGATCCGTTCTTCGCCCGCTATCCCTACCGGGGATTTGCCATGGATATCGCCGTCGCCGGTTCCACCAGTCTGGCATTGCCGATGTTGCTGGAGGCCCTGGCAGCCGATAAAAAACCCAATCACAAGCGCATCGACAAACGCCGGCAGATGATAGCCGCCATCCATCATGAGCGCCGCGAGCAGCGCCGCGAGTTGCTGGAAAAGGCAGCCGGCATGAAGCCGATCCATCCGTCCTGGATCGCCGCCTGCGTCAACCAGGTAAAACAGCAGAGTACGATCATCGTCGACGAGATGGGTGTGTCGATGGATTACCTGGACTTGCAGGAACCAGGTTCCTATATTACCAGCAGTCTGGCCGGTGGACTGGGTATGGGACTGGGTGCGGCCGTAGGGGCCAAACTGGCGGCGCCGGAGCACGATGTGATCCTGCTGGTTGGTGACGGCGCCTATATGTTCGGCAATCCGACACCGGCCCATTTTATCGCCGTGGCTGACAAGATCCCGACCTTGACGGTGGTGCTGAATAACAGCCGCTGGCACGCGGTGCATGCCTCGACAGTAGGCATGTATCCCCAGGGCCGGGCAGCCAGGAGCCAGAACATGCCTTTGGTGGAACTGGAACCATCACCGCGCTTTGACAAGACCATGCAGGCCTGTGGCGGGCATGGAGAAAAGGTCACGGATCCTGATAAACTGGTGCCGGCGCTGGAACGCGCCCTTAAAGCGGTCGCCGGCGGGACCCCGGCCCTGGTGAATGTGATCACACGACC
>JACVQI010000305.1 GCA_015661095.1 Gammaproteobacteria bacterium | reverse complement strand
CCGCACCCTGGTCTGCCACAACACGGAAGACATTAGCGGCAGGACTATCGAGGAACTTTACGGCGGACCGGTGAAGATGATCGATCATGCGCATAAACACTGACAGAAGACTGAAGGTGATTAGGCTGAAGGTAAATAGGCTGAAGAGGTTTTTAGTTTTCCCTTCAACCTTCAGCCTAAATGCCTTCAGCCTTAAATATAAAATATGATCAATTCCGTTAACGCCCTGTTCAGTTACCAGTTCATGCAGCATGCGTTGATCGCCTGCCTGCTGGCCAGTGTCGGTTGCGGCATCATCGGCACCTACGTCGTCGTCAAGCGCATCGGTTTTCTGGCCGGCGGCATCGCCCACACGGTGCTGGCGGGCATGGGTATCGCCTATTTCCTCGGCAGTGCCCCGATGCTTGGCGCTATTATCGTCGCGCTGTTGTCGGCGTTACTGGTCGGCTATATCAAGTTACGCTGGCACCAGGACGAAGATATTCTGATAGCCGCCTTCTGGTCGGTTGGTATGGCGGTCGGGATCCTGTTTATTTCCAGGACCCCGGGCTACAACATCGACCTGATGAGTTACCTGTTTGGCAATATCCTGCTGGTCACCTCGCGAGATCTCCTGTACATGCTGCTGCTGGACCTCGCCATCATCATCCTGGTGATCGTCTACTACAAGCAGTTCCTGGCGACGGCTTTCGATGAGGAATTCGCCGGCCTGCGCGGTGTGCAGGTGGAATGGGTGTATATTCTCCTGCTGTGCGCGATCGCCCTGACCGTGGTGCTGTTGATTAACATCGTGGGCCTGATCCTGGTCATGGCCCTGCTGGTACTGCCGGCCGCTACTGCCGCCCAGTTTGTCGGCTCCATCACCAGGATGATGGTCGTCTCGATCCTGCTGAGCATGGTCATCACCGTGTCGGGGCTGCTATTGTCCTACCAGCCGGACCTGCCCTCCGGTTCCACCATCATCGTGCTGGCCGGCGCGGTGTACGTTCTGGCGATAGTGCTGCGGCGCGCCGCCACCCGCTGGAGCAAACGCCGGCTGGCGGGTAGCAACGTCTGAGTTATATCGGCTGCACAGAGCTTCCGCCATGGCAATAGGATAGGCGTAGTATTTTGCGAAGGGAGTTTATGCGCTGAATTGAGACGGCAGCGAGAGGATCACGCTCGTCGGTGCGGAATGAATCCCAAGGTCTCGATTAACCGGGCCACAAAGCTAGCTCCTTGACTGCATGTATCCGAATGGATACTATTGGCATTACATGAATACATTCCTTCGTACTCCGGAATTCGATGTATGACTTAAATCCTTACGGGACTCAGTTGGTAAAGCTCGCATCATCGCCCGTATTCGCTCTGCCCAGGAAGGAAATTTTGGCGATTGCGAACCTGTCGGGGAGGGTATATCAGAAATGCGAATACATTTTGGTCCCGGCTACAGGCTGTATTACACCCGAAAAGGGAAAGTGGTTTATCTACTGTTATGTGGTGGTGATAAATCAACCCAAAAGCAGGGTACCAAACAGGCAAAAGCATTACTTAAGAATTTGGAGTATTAACTCGTGAAAAAAATTGCAGCATTCGATGCCGCTGAATATCTCGATAATGAAAAAGTTATCGCTGAATACCTTAATGCGGCTCTGGAAGATGCCCTAATGTCTTTCTTCTCGCTGTAAGCGATGTCGCAAAGGCCCGTGGTATGGCCAAACTGGCTAAAGATACTGGTTTGGGACGTGAGAGTCTTTATAAGGCATTAGCGCCCGGTGCGAAACCCCGCTACGACACCGTGCTGAAATTGGTTCGAGCACTCGGTGTTGAGTTACATGCGACTCCTGCACACAAGTAACTACTGATATCTACTAAGTAAAAGTAGCTTCAGGCTCAATTAACCGCGCGGCGTTTTTGCGCAGCCGTTGCCAGTTCCCGGATCAGGGCGACGCTGTCCTCCCAGCCCAGGCAGGCATCGGTGATACTCTGGCCGTAGGTCAACGTTTGTCCGGGAACGACATCCTGCCGGCCCGCGAACAGATGGCTCTCGATCATGACGCCGAAGATCCGTTGTTCACCGTTGCTGATTTGCCGGCTGACGTCGCGGCCGACGTCCACCTGCTGCTGGTATTGTTTGTTACTGTTGGCATGGCTGAAATCGATCATGATGCGCTGCGGCAGTTTTGCCGCCGCCAGCGCCGCCGCGGTTTCGTTAATGCTGTCGCTGTCATAGTTCGGCTGCCTGCCGCCGCGTAGTATCACGTGGCAATCCTGGTTGCCCCGAGTGGTGAAGATTGCGGTATTACCCTCTTTCTTCATCGACAGGAAATGGTGCGGTTGCGACGCCGCCCGTATGGCATCGACGGCGATGCGGATATTGCCATCGGTACCGTTTTTGAAGCCGACCGGGCAGGACAGACCGGATGCAAGTTCACGGTGTACCTGGCTTTCCGTGGTGCGGGCGCCAATGGCGCCCCAGCTGATCAGGTCGGTAACATATTGCGGTGTGATGATATCGAGATATTCGGTGGCGGCCGGCACACCCATTTCATTCAGATCCAGCAACAATTGCCGTGCCAGTTTTAAACCCTTGTTGATATGAAAGCTGCCGTCCAGATCGGGATCGTTGATCAGTCCTTTCCAGCCCACCGTCGTGCGCGGCTTTTCAAAATAGACGCGCATGACGATTAGTAATTCTTTCTGCAAGTCATCCTTGAGTGTCTGCAGGCGAGCGGCGTACTCCCTGGCAGCCTGGGGATCATGGATGGAACAGGGACCGGCAATCACCAGCAGGCGATCATCGGTTCCGGTCAGTATGTTATGTATGGCCGTTCTGGTTTCATAAGTGATTTTGGCCGCTGCTTCGGTGATCGGCAACTCTTCGCAGATGAGGCTGGGCGTGGCAACAGCGTTAATCTTTTCG
>JACVQI010000136.1 GCA_015661095.1 Gammaproteobacteria bacterium | reverse complement strand
TCTCTGTGACCTCTGTGCCTCTGTGTTTTTCCTAAGGTAAAGAGAAGACAAAGATCGACGAGCTGCTCGCTTGAGGCAGATCGATTTCCGGAGTCAGCTTCGGAAACGTGACCGAGTGCCCGGTGCCATAACCGACGACCACGGCGATAAATTGCCTGCCATTCACGGCGTAACTGATGGGGGCTGAAGCGGGGACGTCATTTAACCGGCTGCGCCAGAGCACTTGCCCCGTTGTATCATCATAGGCGGTAAACCAGCGATCCAGCGCGCCGGCGAATACCACCCCACCTGCGGTCGCCACGACGCCGGATGTTTGCGGGGCCCGTTTCCGCTGTATCCAGACCGTTTCCTGTGTATCCAGATTAATGGCTTGAATCCGACCGTAAAGACCGTCTGACTTGAGCGGCGGGCGGATGGTATAGCGCACGCCGCTGGTTAACCCAAGCTGCCCTTTTTCCATCGGCACCAGGTCCGCGCAGGATTCCACCAGTGGCTGGTACATGATCCTGGTCTGCGGATTGATGGATCCTGGTATCCAGCTTTTCACCCCGCCGCCATGGGGGCAAATGGTCAGTGTCTTGTCGCCATAAGGGATCAGCGCCGGGTCGATGGTCTTGACGCCAGTCTTGGGATCAATGGCGGTGATGAGATTTTGCAAACCGAGATCGAAGGAACTGATATACCTTCCCGTTTCCGCTTCGAGGACGTCGAATACTGCCTCCTTGCCGCCGGTTACGATTACTTTTTGCAGCTTGCCAGCAACGGGCAGTTCCAGTATCTGCCGCTCAAAGGCCCAGTCCATGTCCCATTGGTCGTTGGCGAGATGCTGGTAATACCAGACCAGTTCACCCGTGCGGGGTTTCAACGCAATGGTCGCATTGGTATATAACGCATCATTGGTGATCCCGGGTTGCTTGATCGGATCACGCAAGGGCAGCGTGTTGTAGGTGGGCGCTGGCCCAAAAAAGGCCAGGTCCAGGGCCGGGTCGTAACTGCCGGGAGTCCATACCGAACCGCCGGATCGTTCCTCCACCGGCAGCCCGTTCCAGGAGTCGCCGCCGGGTTGACCGGGACGGGCTATGGTATGAAAGCGCCATAATTCCGCGCCGGTGTCGGCATTCAGACCGACGATGTATGCGCCGCCCTTGCCACCACCCTGGATCCCCTGCATGACGATACTATCGGCAACCAATGGGCCGCCGCTGAGACTCCAGCGGACATTGGGATCGGCGACCGGCTGATCCCAGACCACGCGTCCGGTTTTGATATCCAGGGCGACAACATGGGCATCGGAAGTACTCATGAAAATCCGGTTGCCATACAGCGCCATATTGCGTTTGACACCGGGACGATGCTGCTCGCCCAGCAACCGGCCGTAATGCCAGAGTTCGTCACCGGTTGCGGCATCCAGCGCCTGGAGATGATCGCCATAAGCATGCACGAAAATAACACCATCATGCACCAGGGGTGTGGCGCCGTTCGGCCCGGTGGGCAGGCTCAAGGACCAGGCCAGTTGCAGTTCCTTGACGTTGTCCCTGGTGATCCCGGTCAGTGGCGAAAAACCCAGGTCATCATAGGTACGTCGCCAGGTCAGCCAGTCACCCGCTGACGGATTTTCCAGCAGGGTCTGGGTGACAGGAGTGATGGCATCTAGTGGATTCGGCGGGCCGGACCACTCCGGCAGGGCAACGCCAGCCGATAGGGGCCCGCCTGGACTCCACAGCCGCAGCCGTTCCTGCTCAGACGATGGCGTGCCCGGCATGACCACGCTGCTCAGGATATCGGACTGGGCGACCAGCGGTTGTGCTGTCGCTGGTAGTCCGTTCTTTTCCAGCAGGAAGGCTATTAAAGCAGTGTAACCACCAGGATTGATCTGTCCGGTCAGGCCGGGTGGCATGGTGGCACGAAGATAGTTGAAAAATTCTTCCAGGGTCCTGCCGGCCCAACGCTGTTCGAATCCAATGCCGGTCAGGGGTGGCCCGAAGGTACCGTCGGTGAGGCTCGGCCCGTGACAGGTCACGCACATACGGTTGTATATAGTTTCGCCTTCGCGGGCCTGGACGTCTGTAAATGCAGGGGCGGTATGCGCCTGCGGCGTAACAGTCAGCGCCACGCTAGCAACTAAAGCGATAATGTTGGTCTGCTGGTTAAACATTGAGTGGATACTCCGGATTGGAGCAGTGGCTATAGTCATGGCTGGCACCATACTGGGCGTCTGTGATTGTTGAAAATAGTCTCCCACAATTTGATCGCCAGGTATAGCGATTACTCCGGGGAGATTGCTGACTTTTGCAAGCGCTGCAGTAGCGTTAGCCCGGCATGCAATGCAAATTAATTGCGGTTGAAACCCTTGACATTAACGTCACGTCAGGGTTTAAGTTAGCGTCATGTTCACCGTAAAACAAATTTCCAAACTGGCTGGCGTCACACCACGCACCCTGCATCACTATGATGAGATCGGGCTGCTCAAGCCGTCCCGTGTAGGTGATAACGGTTATCGCTATTACGGGAAGGAGTCCTTGCTGCGGTTACAGCAGATCCTGTTTTACCGCGAACTGGACATGCCGCTAGATGACATCAGGAAGATCATAGGGCGCCGTGACTACGATAAATTGGGCGCATTGCAAAGCCACAAGGTAGCGCTTAACAAAAAGGTTGCACGTTTGAACCGCCTCATACAGACCGTGGACAATACGATCAATCATTTGCAGGGGGATAACATCATGAGTGAAAGAGAACTCTTTAAGGCATTTTCCGAGGAAGAACAGGAACAGTATGCACTCGAAGCCGAGCAGCTGTACGATGCTGCAACCGTCCGTGCTTCGAATAAGAAATGGAAGTCATACTCCGCCGCAAAGAGGGAGTCCATCCTGGCGGAGGGCAATACCATTTACGCGGATATGGTCGCTGCCATGCCCAGCGGCGTACGCTCCCGCGCTGTGCAGGTCATCGTGGAACGCTGGCACAAACATATGGAATACTTCTGGACGCCGAAGCTTGAGCAATTGGTCGGACTTGCCAATGGCTACAACGACGATCCGCGCTTCAAGGCAAACTTCGATAAAATACACCCGCAACTGGCGGAATTTATGCGGGAAGCGGTGCAGGTGTATGTGGCAAACAGCCGGAAATCTGGAAGTAAGTGAAGTGGCTGACAACTAAAAGCTTCATTCAGTCGCGGGATGAGATCCTGAAAAGCCTGGTTTACACGATCGTAGTATTGAGCAGGATGACTTCAAGCTCCTCGGTAATTTCCTCCTGCCGGTGCAGATGGTATTGCCGCGTCAGTTCCCCGGTCTTTTCATCCAGGCGTTGCAGCGCCCCGGTCATATGCTGGATACGTTTATTGTTTTCGGACAACAGCGACAGATAGGCAATCTCATGCAAGGCGTAGTACAGATACTCGTCTACCAGGATTGAAAAAAAATCGGCGGGCGGAATATGCAACAGCGGCGTCGTGCCTTGCCGGCTGGGTTGCTTCCGCAAATGTTCGAAGGGTGGCAGTAACTGTTTGCAGGTCAATTGCCCGGTATCCGCGTGATGAAAAACCGCATGCACATTAACGGCATTGAACTGCGATTGCAGTTGGCCGATGCCATTGACGATATGGTTGAGCATCAAAGGCACTTCCTCGGCAACGTCTAGCCCATCGATGGCACGGGTCTTGTCCGGCTTGTCCGTAAACCGCCGGATAAGCTTGCCGCCGATTGGCATGAAGAATGTCTGGTTGCTAGTTGAATAGGGCAGACAATGATCCAGATGTTCAAGCAGCGCTTCGTTGAAGTCGCCACAAAAGCCCCGTTCCGATCCGAACAACACCCATATGTCGACTTCTCCATCATTGTCTGGAAAGGAATACGGGTGATAACTGAGAAAGTCCTCAGCCATGCGTTCCAGGTCGAGGACCATCTGTTGCTGGTTTTCCAGCCTCGGTTTTAGCTTGAAAATTTCCACCTGCGCCAGATTTTTCATGGCATCCATAATGTCGCGGATGTCCGCCAGTTGCCGCAGCCGCTGTCGCAGTTTCCGGCGCTGGCTCATTACGCACTTCCTGCCTTGTTCAGAAAAAACGCCTGTATTTCCCGTGCCCAGCGTTCGCGTTCCATCTCAAGGTTCAAGCCGGCATCCGCAACATATCGTTGCAACTCGGATAACAAATGGGGGATGCTGTCCAGATCGACTTCGTTGAAGCAGCCGTCATTAAATCCTACCAGCCAGGCCATGTGAAACTCAACCGGGACGGGACTCAACCGATCCTGTTTCAGCAGTTCGCGCAATATCCGGCCGCGCTTGATGGCGTTCTGCATACCTGGCTCCAGTTTGGCGCCGAAGCGGGTAAACATTTCCAGCTCCAGAAACTGCAGATAATCGAGCTTCATCCGGCCTGATTCAGTCTTGATACTTACCGGTTGTGCTTGTCCACCGATACGTGATACCGATTTACCGATGTCGATCGCCGGACGAAAGCCGCTGGTAAACAGATCGCGTTCCAGGTAGATCTGACCGTCAGTGATGGATATAAGGTTGGTCGGAATATAGTCCGCTATTTCCCCCTCATGGGTTTCAACGATTGGTAAAGCGGTCATGCTACCGCCGCCATGCGCGGCGTTCAGGCAGGTGGAGCGTTCAAGCAGGCGGGCGTGGATGGAAAAAATATCGCCGGGATAAGCCTCGCGGCCCGGCGGCCGGCGTAACAGCAGTGATAATTCACGGTAGGTTTTTGCATGCGTGGACAGATCATCATAAATGACGAGAGTATCGTGGCCGCGTGCCATCCAGTGTTCGGCGATGGCGCAACCGGCGTAAGGCGCCAGGAATTGCAGTCCAGGCAACGCGCTGGCCTCGGCAACGACAATGACGGTGTAGTCGAGGGCGTTGAACTCCTTCAATAAGTCGATGGTTTTGACAACGGTGGACCGTTTTTGTCCGATCAGGACATAGACACAGTAAACATTTTTACCACGCTGGTTGAGCACGGTATCTATCGCCAGTGCACTGCGACCCAGCCCTTCATCGCCGATCAGCAATTGCCGCTGGCCCTTGCCGATGGGTATTAATGTGTCGATGACCTTGATGCCGGTGTGCAGCGGCCTTTGCACGAATTCCCGCGCGGTGATGGGGGGGGATCCGGTTTCCAGCGGGTTGTAATCGTTTACGTCCTGCAGCAACCCCTGACCGTCCAGCGGGATGCCCAATGGATCGATCACACGGCCGAGCAACCCGTTACCAACCGGCACAAGGATTGTTTGTCTGGCGCGGTGCACCACCACACCGGCGGTTAATTTTTCCGTCGTGTGGAGTAAAATGGCACCGACCATAACCTCATTCATATCAAAAATGACGCCCCTGCTGCCATCTTCAAACAGGAGAACATCGCCCATCGCCGCAGATGGCAGGCCGGACACCCAGCTGATGCCGTCGCCGACCGAGACGACATAGCCGACTTCCTCCAGTCGCAGGCAGAAGCGGTAATCTTGCAGCCATTGCGGACGAATATTCGTGGTGGTTGTGTCAATGGTTACTGTGTTCAAATGC
>JACVQI010000019.1 GCA_015661095.1 Gammaproteobacteria bacterium | reverse complement strand
GTACTGTTTACGGATTATGGCCTGCAGGGGCCTTATGTCGGCGAGGTGGAAGCCATGTTGTTCAGCTACGCACCTTCGGAACGAGTGATCAATCTGCTCAGTGATGTCCCGGCACAGAACGTACAGTCCGGTGCCTACCTGCTGGCAGCGCTATCTACAAACTTTCCCAGGGAAACCATCTTTTTCTGTGTTGTCGATCCGGGTGTTGGCAGCGCTCAGGATCCGCCGGTGGTGATCAAATTGGGTGATCACCAGTTTGTCGGCCCGCATAATGGCTTGTTTGATATTGTGAGTCGGCGGAGTGCCACCGTTGAATGCTGGCAGATCACCTACCAACCACCGAAGCTATCGAACAGTTTTCATGGTCGTGATCTGTACGCACCGGTCTGCGCCATGCTCGCCAAACAGCAACCTATCCCTGGTAAAAAGATGGCATGGATACCACGCTGCAATTGGCCGGATGATCTGGCGGAAATCATTTATTTCGACGGGTTTGGCAATGCCTGGACTGGCATTCGGGCGGCGACAATCGATGCACAGACTACCGTGTCGATCGAGGGACAGGAGATCAGACATGCTGATACTTTTGCCCATGTCTCACCCGGCATACCTTTCTGGTATGAAAATTCCAGCGGCCTGGTGGAGATAGCGGTTAATCAGGGCAGCGCCCGGGAGCAACTAGGCTTGGTGATTGGCAGCAAACTGAAGCGCTTTGTTTGATTCAGTAGGATTACTGGAATTTTCTAACCCGATATCAAAAAACACAATTACTGGTTATCACCCTCGATTCTCGGCCATCAATATTTACTCTTATCTCTACGCCGGGATATGCCATGAGCATCATTGGCATAATTACGGCTTCAGTTTCTCCCGGAGGATGTCATTGACCTGCTGAGGATTGGCCTTGCCCTGGGATTTTTTCATAATCTGGCCGACCAGAAAGCCGAGCACTTTGTCCTTACCGGCGCGATACTGATCAACTTGATCGGGATAGGCATTAATCACTTCCGTCACCAGTGCTTCCAGCATGCCGCTGTCAGTGACCTGCCGCAATCCTCTGCTGGCAATAATGGTGTCGGCATCGCCTTCGCCATTCCACATGGCCTCAAAGACCTGTTTCGCGATTTTGCCGGAGATGGTGTTGTCCTCTATGCGCCTGATCATCCCGCCCAGCATCTCGGGGCTGACCGGGCTGGAGGTGATGTCCAGATTATGCTTGTTGAGGGCCGCAGACAGCTCTCCCATGATCGTGTTGGCGCTTAGTTTAGCGGTATTATGGTTATGGGGCTGCGACGCAGATGCGTAGACTGTAAGTGCAGCTGATGCCGTCTGCTCAAAATAATCTGCTATTTCCCGATTGGCTGTCAGGTAGTCGCTGTCATACTCGGTTAAGGCGTATTCCCCGATAAACCGCTGGCGCTTGGCATCGGGCAATTCCGGCAGCTCCACCCGTATCAACTCGATATCCCCCGGGCTGATGGCTACAGTCAACAGGTCGGGGTCCGGGAAATAGCGATAGTCATTGGCTTCTTCCTTACTGCGCATGGTGCGAGTTTCATTCCGATCAGGGTCGTACAACCGCGTCTCCTGGGCCACTTGCCCGCCGGTTTCCAGTATCTCCCGTTGCCGATTGATCTCATGCAGGATGGCCTGTTCGACGAATCGGAACGAATTCAGGTTTTTAATCTCGGTCCTGGTACCGAGTTTCGCTTCACCCATGGGCCGTATCGAGACATTGGCGTCGCAGCGGAAGGAACCCTCCTGCATGTTACCGTCGGAGATATTCAGATAACGCACCAGGGTATGGACCTTTTTCATATAGATGGCGGCTTCCCGCGCGGACCGCATTTCGGGCTCTGAAACGATCTCCAGCAGCGCCGTCCCGGCCCGATTCAGATCGATGCCGGTCATGCCGTGGAAATCCTCATGCAGGGACTTGCCGGCGTCCTCCTCCAGATGCGCCCGGGTGATACCGATGGTCTTCGACGTGCCGTCATCGAGAATGATCGCCAGTTTGCCGCGGCTGACGATGGGCATTTCATACTGGCTGATCTGGTAGCCCTTGGGCAGATCCGGATAAAAATAATTCTTACGGGCGAAAACCGAATGGTTGGCAATGGTGGCCTCAATGGCCAGACCGAATTTTATTGCCTTGCGTACAGCCTCCACATTGAGTACGGGTAGTACCCCCGGCAGTCCCAGATCGATGGCGCAGGCCTGGGTATTCGGTGGCGCGCCATAGGCGGTCGCGGCCCCGGAAAAGATCTTGCTGCGGGTCGAGAGCTGGACGTGGATCTCCAGGCCGATGACGGTTTCCCACGCCATAGTTAGTTAAATCCTGCCGGCATCCGCTTATGCCAATCGGTCATTTGCTGGTACTGATGGGCGACATTCAGGAGGCGAGATTCTGAGAAATAATTGCCGGTTATCTGCATACCCACCGGCAGCCCGTTGACGAAGCCTACCGGTATGGAGATCGCCGGTAAACCGGCCAGGTTGATCGAGACGGTATAGATGTCATTCAGGTACATACTGATGGGGTCGTCAACCTTTTCACCCAGCCTGAATGCCGTGGTCGGTGAAGTGGGCCCGATGATCACGTCGACGTTTGAGAAGGCTGTATGAAAGTCATCACGGATGAGCCGGCGTAAGCGCTGGGCCTTCAGGTAATAGGCATCGTAATAACCCGCCGAGAGTACGTAAGTACCGGTCATGATCCGGCGTTTGACTTCCCGGCCGAAACCTTCGCTGCGCGACCGGCAGTAGAGATCCGCCAGGTCTTGCGGCTGGTCGCATCGGTAACCAAATCTTACCCCGTCATAACGCGCCAGGTTAGAAGAACATTCTGCCGGGGCGATGACATAATAGACCGGGACGGACAGATGGGTGTTCGGCAGGCTGATCTCACTGACCCTCGCTCCCGCCCGCTCCAATTGCCTGACGGCAGTGGTGATTATCTCTTTTATTTCGGCAGCCAGATTTGCATCAAAATATTGTTTTGGTATACCGATCCTGAGCCCGGAAATATCCCTGGTCAATGCGGCTGAATAGTCTTCTCCCGCCTGGTCGGCGGAAGTGGAGTCGCGCGGATCGAATCCGGCTACGGCGGTTAACAGCATGGCCGCATCCGCCGCTGTCCTGGCCAATGGCCCGCCCTGGTCGAGACTGGAGGCAAAGGCGATCATGCCGTAACGCGATACTCTGCCGTAGGTGGGTTTCAGGCCGGTAATACCACACATGGCGGCTGGTTGCCGGATGGAGCCGCCGGTGTCAGTGCCGGTGGCGATGGGCGTCAGGCGTGCCGCGACGGCAGCCGCCGAACCGCCGGATGACCCGCCCGGCACCCGCTGCTGATCCCATGGATTACGTACCGGACCGTAGTAACTGTTCTCATTGGAGGAGCCCATGGCATATTCGTCCATGTTGGTTTTGCCGAGCAGCACCATACCTGCTTGCTGGAGTCTGGCCACGACCGTGGCATCATAGGGGGCGATAAAATTATCCAGCATCCTGGAGCCGCAGGAAGTCCTGATGCCGTCGGTACAGAAGATATCTTTATGCGCAATGGGGATCCCGGTCAGGGGGCCAGCTCCGCCTTGCCGCAATGCCGCATCGGCGGATCTGGCTTGAGCCAACGCCATATCGGCCGTCAGGGTAATATAACAATTCAGGTTGGCATTATATTTTTCAGAACGCCTGAGAAAGTGTTCGGTCAGCTCCACGCTGCTGATCTGGCGGCTGCGCAGCAACGCTGATAATTCAGTAAGTGTGTGATTGTGCATGGAATATTCCAGATTTCTGGAAGAATATCTAACGCTCGCGGTAACCTGGTTTAACTAGTCGATCACCTTGGGTACCAGATACAAACCATCTTTAATCGCCGGGGCGCAGGCCTGAAACTTTTCCCGTTGGTTTGATTCCGTCACCTGATCAGGCCGCATTCTTGCGTTCAATTCCAGCGGGTGTGCCAACGGATCAACAGTTGTTGTATCGATGCTATTCATCTGCTCGACCAGCTTCAGAATATTGGACAGGTCCCGGCTATAACCAGCCATATCACCTTCGTCGATAGCCAGCCTCGCCAACCAGGCGATCTTCTGAATTTCAGCTTTGTCCAGAGATGACATTTTGACTCCGTTTCGTGAAATTAAGTTAGCGGATTAATCATAACACACTGCTTGCTCAAAACCTTCGCCATTGATAGAGTACCGCTTTGGAATCAGCTATTTACTGAAATTACCTGCAGGAGTTTAAGATTTGCAAATTTACCGTGTTTTTGTTGGCGTCAGTCGGGAAATCCTGCCCCATATTTTAACGTCTGCAACGACTCCGATTGAATAGATGCTGCAACTGGAAATTATAACAATTCAACCATGCCAAGTTGTATTAATCGATGCTAAGTAAATTTCTCGGATTATTCTCCAACGATCTGTCCATTGATCTGGGTACAGCCAACACGCTGATTTATATGCGTGGTAAAGGAATCGTACTGAATGAACCTTCCGTCGTTGCGATTCGCAAAGACGGCAATACTATCAACGCCAAATCCATACGCGCTGTCGGTGCGGAAGCCAAACGTATGCTCGGCCGTACACCAGGTCACATACAGGCCATCCGTCCCTTGAAGGATGGCGTGATTGCCGACTTCGTCATCACCGAAAAAATGCTGCAATATTTTATTCATGCAGTGCATGGTGGTACATTTTTCAAACCGAGTCCGAGAGTTCTGGTGTGCGTACCGTGCGGATCCACCCAGGTGGAACGCCGCGCTATAAGGGAATCGGCCCTGGGCGCGGGTGCGCGCAAAGTGCACCTGATGGAGGAACCGATGGCGGCGGCGATCGGTGCCGGTATGCCGGTGAGTGATGCGAAAGGGTCCATGGTGCTCGACATCGGTGGTGGTACTACGGAAGTCGCGGTGATTTCACTGAATGGCATTGTTTATTCCGATTCCGTTCGCATCGGTGGTGACCGCTTCGACGAGGCCATTATCAATTATGTCCGCCGTAATTACGGCACGTTGATCGGTGAAGCGACTGCCGAACAGATCAAGCATAAGATCGGTTGTGCTTATCCTGCGAATGAAATCAGGGAAATCGAAGTGCGCGGGCGTAATCTTGCCGAAGGCATACCGCGCAGCTTCACCCTCAACAGTAACGAAATTCTCGAGGCTCTGCAGGAACCATTAACTGGAATTGTCGACGCGGTGAAAAGAGCGTTGGAAAAAACTCCGCCGGAACTTGGATCCGATGTCGCGGAACGTGGCATGGTACTGACCGGCGGCGGCGCCTTGCTGACGGACATCGATCGCCTGATGATGGAAGAAACTGGTTTGCCGGTAATCATCGCGGAGGATCCATTAACCTGCGTGGCTCGGGGTGGCGGCCGTTATCTGGAAATGATTGATGATTACGGGGATGATATACTGGCCGTTGAATAAGAATCTGAATCGGAATAGGAGTAAGAGATTAAAACTCTATTCCTGAAAAGTCCGTCAGCTAATGTAAGGATCATCATTCTTATATTGGTGTCTATAATCGTGATGACTGTTGATCATAAACAAGGTCATCTGAAGATTGTGCGCAGTGCATTATCCACTCTGGTATACCCCATACAGGTAGCGGTGAATCTGCCGGTGGATGCGGGCAGATGGATGACGCGGTCATTTACCACACGCCGTCAGTTACTGGCGGAAAATGAACGCCTGCGTGAAGAGCAAAATCTAATCAATTCCAAACTGCAGCGATATGAAATACTCCAGGCAGAGAACAGGCGTCTGCGTGAACTGCTCGGTTCAACCATAGATTTCAAGGAAAAGGTTTTAATCGCGGAACTTCTGGCTGTGGAGATGGAACCTGACCGTCACCTGGTTGAAATTAACAAGGGTACCAGGGAGGGTGTCTATGAAGGCCAGCCGGTCGTGGATGCCAAAGGTGTGATTGGACAGATTTTCCACGTCAGCCCGTTTTCCAGCACGGTTCTCCTGATCACCGATCCGAGTCATGCCGTGCCGGTGCAAATCAATCGCAATGGTCTGCGCGCCATTGCAGTCGGCACGGGCCAGAATAATGCTTTACTTCTGGAGCATTTGCCTACCAATGCCGATATCGAAATCGGTGACTTGATCGTATCTTCCGGATTGGGTAAACGTTTTCCGAGAGGATACCCGGTTGGTCAGATTGCGGCAATCACCCATGAGCCCGGGAGTGCCTTCGCCAAAGTATCAGTAAGCCCGAGCGCTGAATTGCAACAGAGTCGTGAGGTGCTGTTATTGTGGCCACAGGGCTCAGACGAATTACACTCAATCACGCAGGAAACGATGTAACGGCTATGCTGCAGGAACAAAATCACAACGGCGGCTGGGTGATAATTCTGAGTCTGGTTATAGCGTTCATGCTGACCGCGATGCCGTTACCGGATAGCGTACACGCCTGGCGACCGGCCTGGGTAGCCATGGTGTTGATATACTGGTGCATGGCTTTGCCGGAACGGGTTGGCATCACTATCAGTTGGATGCTTGGTATTCTGCTGGATGTGCAACAGGGAGCAGTATTCGGACAAAACGCCTTGGCCCTGGCCATCATCGCCTATATCACCATCAAATCTTACCAGCGCCTGCGGGTGTTCCCGCTTATTCAACAGGCTATTATTGTAAGTTGTTATGTGATGATTTATCAGTTGCTAGTACTCTGGATAAAGGAAATGACCGGAGTCCCGCCAACAACATGGACTTTCTGGATGCCGGCGGTTACCAGTATGGTGTTATGGCCATGGCTCTTCATCATCCTGCGAGACATGCGCCGCAAGTATAAGGTTGTCTAGTTCGCCGCTGGGATAAATGGGTCGTCCACACAGCGTCAAGGATCAAAAGTACGAAAGCCGCCTGATTGGTAACCGGATTTTTATTGCCGGTGTTTGTATTTTACTGCTCACAGTAATGTTGATTGGGCGGATGTTCTACCTGCAAATCATCCAGCACGATCATTTTACAACACTGTCCCGTGACAACCAGGTACAGATCAGACCCTTGCCCCCCATCCGTGGTTTGATCTTCAGTAGCGATAATGTCCTGCTGGCCGATAACCGTCCTTCATTCAGTCTTGAAATCATCCCGGAAAATATTTCCGGTGATGTGGAACAGGTGATTACACGCTTGCAGGAGTTTATACGGATTGATGAACAGGATATTCGCCGTTACAAGGAGCTGGCGAAAAAGAAACGTCGATTTGAAAGAACTCCGATTCGTCTGAACCTGACCGATGAGGAAGTCGCCACTTTTTCAGTAAACCGGCATTTGTTCAATGGTGTTGATGTGGTGGCCGGTTTGAGCCGGTATTATCCGATAGGTCCGAACCTCGCCCATGTGGTTGGTTATGTCGGCCGGATTGATAAGGATGAATTGGCGAATCTCGATCCATCCGAATATAGCGGTACTACTTATATCGGTAAAATCGGGGCGGAAAAGGCCTATGAAGAAGTCCTGCATGGCAAGGTGGGGTATGAACAGGTTGAAGTCAATTCCCAGGGACGCGTGATCCGGCAACTGGATACAACGCCGCCAGAATCGGGGAAGAATGTGTATCTTACCCTGAATGTTTCCCTGCAAAACCTGGCGGCTGTGGATCTGTCAGGAAAAAGAGGGGCCATCGTCGCCGTCGATCCCCGTAATGGCAGTGTGCTGGCAATGGTGAGTTCGCCTGGTTATGATCCGAATATATTCGTCAACGGTATCGATCCCGCGGCCTATAAGAAACTGATGACCTCAAATGACAGGCCATTGTTGAATCGGGCCTTGCAGGGAACCTATCCTCCGGGTTCAACCATCAAGCCATTTATGGGCTTCGCCGCCTTGAATTACAATGTGCGGCAGTTACAGGATGATACCTGGTGTCCAGGCTGGTTCCGTATCGCCGGTAGCAAGAGACCGTACCGGGACTGGAAGAAAGGTGGACATGGCCATATTAATCTGACCGGCGCCATTGCGAATTCGTGTGACGTGTATTTTTATTCGCTGGCTCTCGATATGGGAATTAACCGATTATATACCGCCATGCAGGAATTCGGATTCGGCAGGATCACGGGTATTGACATCAATGGTGAAGCGAGCGGATTGCTTCCATCACCTGAATGGAAGAAGAGAACCAGGAATCAGCCCTGGTATACCGGCGAAACCGTTAATGTCGGTATCGGTCAGGGCTATTTATTGGTGACACCAATGCAATTAGCTGCGGCTACCGCCGCTTTGGCTAACCGGGGAGTAAGAGTGAAACCGCATCTGTTAGCGGAAGTGCGTGATCCTGTCACTGCTGAGTCAACGCAATTTCCCGCCGCCCTAAATCAGTCAAGCATCACGGCCAGGGACCCTGCGTACTGGGATGTTATTATCAACGCCATGGTTGAAGTTGTACATGGCGCGCACGGCACGGCCAGATCCAGCGGTAACGGTGCCAAATATAGGTTCGGCGGGAAAACGGGTACGGCCCAGGTGATCAGCTTACCCCAGGATATGAGCGTGAAAAAGGATATACCCGAGGAATTGCGCGATCATGCCCTGTTCATCGCTTTTGCTCCGGCCGATACGCCCACGATAGCCGTCAGCGTCATTGTCGAGAATGGTGAACATGGTAATACAACTGCTGCGCCCATCGCCCGGCATCTGTTTGATCACTGGTTAAATGTATCTGAGTAGGTAAGTATATAATCAATGGAACAGCGTTCATTATTACAAAGACTGCATATTGACTTACCCTTGCTGATCGGTCTTTTGGTCCTGTGCGGGATTGGTACCGTTATCCTCTATAGTGCCGGCGGTCATGATATCAGTGTTATCTATAGCCAGATTATCCGGTTGTGCATGGCGTTTTTAATGATGTTACTGATCGCACAACTCCCGCCAGCCCAGCTTGAACGCTGGTCACTGAGCATCTATCTGATAGGCATATTGCTGTTGTTGCTGGTGCTGTTCGCGGGCACTATCGGTAAAGGCGCGCAGCGCTGGCTTGAGATAGGCGGGTTCAGTTTTCAACCCTCGGAAATCATGAAGCTGGCGGTGCCGATGGTTATAGCATGGTATTTTTCAGAAAGGCCTTTGCCGCCTTCAATCGTACGGATCATCATTGCCTGTTTTTTGATTACGCTGCCAGTATTATTGATACGGCAACAACCAGATCTAGGCACTGCTTTTCTGGTTGCGGTCGCTGGTTTTTCAGTCCTGTTTATCGCGGGTATCCGTTGGAGGCTCATAGGCGGTATCGTTTCGTTCGCGGCTTTATCGACGCCCGTTATATGGTATTTCATGCATGACTATCAGAAGCGCCGCATTCTGACTTTTCTGAATCCGGAACAGGATCCGCTGGGATCGGGTTACCATATTATACAGTCAAAAATCGCGATCGGTTCCGGCGGCATTTATGGTAAAGGCTGGTTGAACGGTACCCAATCCCGGCTTGATTTTCTGCCGGAACGATCGACCGATTTCATTTTTTCGGTATTTTCCGAGGAATTCGGATTCATGGGATTCCTGCTGTTGATTTGCGTATACCTGTTTATCATAGCCCGCTGTTTATACATTGCGCTGCATGCGCAACATACCTATGGCCGTTTGCTGGGTTCGGGACTGGCATTGACGTTCTTTGTTTATATATTTGTTAATGTCGGTATGGTAACCGGGCAATTGCCGGTGGTGGGTGTGCCCTTGCCCCTCGTTAGCCGTGGCGGTACATCAATGGTAACATTGATGATAGGTTTTGGGATCTTGATGGCCATACACACACATCGTCGTTTACTATCGGGATAATAATTAATGAAATATCTATTGGTTGCATTACTGAGTGTTTATTGTTTTTTTAATATGAGTGCCACGAGAGCCTCGGCACTGGAACGTGATGATGTCAGGACATTTATTGACGCCATGTCGAATAAGCATGGATTTTCCGCTGCCGAACTGAATACTGTTTTTCAAAACGTGGTATTTTCCGATACTGTAATTCAAGCCATATCGCGTCCGGCGGAGACATTGCCCTGGTATAAATACCGGCCATTGTTTCTGGAATCGGCGCGTATACGGCTGGGAGTGGAATTCTGGCGGAAACACAGGGCGGCTTTGGCACAGGCTGAAGAGCAATTCGGTGTTCCTGCGGAAATTATGATCGCCATAATCGGGGTGGAGACGCGCTATGGCAATATCAAGGGTAAGTATGCAGTGATTAATGCCTTATCCACTCTGGCATTTGACTATCCGAAACGCAGCGCGTTTTTCCTCGCCGAACTGGAGCAATACCTGTTGCTGACACGGGAGCAGGGATTAGATCCACTCACACTCAAGGGTTCGTATGCTGGTGCCATGGGTATCCCGCAATTTGTATCCAGCAGTTATCGTAGTTTTGCGGTTGATTTTGACGACGATGGCTTGATTGATATTTGGGAAAATCCCATAGATGCTATCGGCAGCGTCGGTAATTATTTTAAACAACACGGCTGGCAGAAAGGTGGGATGATCGCCGAACCAGCTATGGTCAAGGGCGATAAATATAAAGAGATTGTGTCTAATGAATTAAAACCTGTGCATTCAGTAAACGAACTGAACCAGTATGATGTCACTACCAAAACTCATCTGTTACCGACGACCATGGCCAGGTTACTGGTGCTGGAAAACAGCAATAACAATGAATTTTGGCTGGGATTTGAGAATTTTTATGTCATTAGCCGCTATAATCACAGTGCATTATATTCCATGGCCGTATTCCAGCTGGCCCGGGAAATAAAATCCAGATATCGCAAAAACTCTCATTAATCAGTATGGGATATGATTTAAGTAATCGATTGATCCCTGCGGAGCGATTACTGTGTACCGCGATTTTCTTGCTGGTATTCACCCTTATGCAAGGTTGTTCTGTGACCAGTACCCGGACCGATGGTCGCCCCGCGCAACCAGTGGATGTTTCAACGGTTCCGGACGCCGCTCCCAAAAACGAACCCAAGAGCAAATATGGCAACCCTGCTTCATATGTCGTCAACGGGAAAACATATTATGTTATGAAAGACAGCGCGAACTTCGTGGAACGCGGTATCGCTTCCTGGTATGGCACAAAATTTCACGGTCGCAGGACGTCGAGTGGCGAGACTTATGATATGTACGCGATGACAGCCGCCCACAAGACGTTACCTTTGCCCACTTATGTCTCGGTCAGAAATCTGGACAATGGCCATAGTATTGTTGTTAAAGTCAACGACCGCGGGCCTTTCCATGAAAACCGGGTAGTAGACCTGTCGTATGTGGCAGCATTAAAACTCGGTATAGTCAATGACGGTACCGGCCTGGTCGAAGTCCGCGCCATAAACCAAGGGAATTATCGGGTTGAGCCTGTCCAGGTTTCGGGGCAGGCCGCGATCAATAACAGTGGTAAAGGTTTTTATGTGCAAGTAGGCGCATTTTCGAATTATGAGAATGCGCAACAATTTGCGAAAAAATTAACCGGGCTCGCGGATAACCTGATACAAATCAGCGAAACAACCGTCAGAAATGGAAAATTGTACCGGGTACGGTTTGGTCCTATAACCGATATCGATGTGGCGGACCGGATTGTGATTAACCTGGCTCGTTACGGAATTGATGAACACCGCATCGTGGTTGATTTATAATAACCAACTGTATCCACTATTTTTAATTAATCGATGGTCAGAGTGACTAAGATGCAAAGAATTCTATTGTTGTTAATATCCGTATCCGTTTGTCTGTTGTCGCCAGTGGATGCGGCGATGACGCTGATACCGGCGCCGCCCAGAATCAACGCCTCTTCCTATCTGGTAATGGATTACCACAGCGGCAGACTGTTAGTTAATGAAAATGCAGATAAACGCGTTGAGCCAGCCAGCCTGACAAAAATAATGACTGTCTATATTGCCGCCAAAGAGCTCGCCGCCGGCAATATCAAACTGGATGATAAGGTCCATGTCAGTGAAAAGGCCTGGCGCATGACCGGTTCCAGTATGTTTATTGAAGTTAACAAGCAAGTGACGGTTGAGGAATTGCTGTATGGAATTATTATCCAGTCAGGCAATGATGCAAGTGTAGCCTTGGCTGAATACATCGCCGGTGATGAAGATGTATTCGCCCAGGTCATGAACCAGCAAGCGAAAGAGTTAGGGATGGTTAATACCAACTTCGTTAACAGTACCGGTATGCCGCATGCGGATCACTATACAACAGCAATGGATATGGCAGTACTTGCCAGAGCTTTAATTCGAGACCATCCGGAAGCATATGCCATGCATTCGATGAAGGAATTTACCTATAATGGCATCAAACAGACTAATCGAAACAGCATGTTGTGGCGGGACGAGAGCGTTGACGGCGTCAAGACGGGGCACACGAAAACCGCGGGCTTTTGTCTGGTTGCATCAGCCAAGCGGGGAGACATGCGGTTGATATCAGTGGTTATGGGCACGCAGGGGGATAATGCCAGGATCAACATGACTCAGGCTTTATTAAGTTATGCATTCCGTTTTTTTGAAACCCATAAACTTTATACAGCAAATCAGGTTATCCAAACCGGTAGAATCTGGAAAGGCGACCGGGAGTCTGTGGACCTGGGAGTCAATCAGGATCTGTACATCACCATTCCAAAAGGCACTTACAAACAGCTGGATGCATCAATAGTTCTCGACCCCACCATTATCGCCCCGGTAAGCGCAGGTGAAGTCAAGGGTACTTTGAAGGTCAAGCTGGAAGATCAGGAACTGGTGAGTCAGCCGTTGATGACATTACAGTCCGTGGGACCCGGGGGTGTATTGGACCGGCTCAAGGATGATGTCAAACTGCTATTTGAATAACGCAGTTAAAAATATCGGCAAATTAGTCATGCAAACGCAGGATTTCATGTTGAGGATAGTCTATCTGAACGGAGCATTTCTGCCGCTATCCGAGGCGAAAATATCGGTACTGGATCGTGGTTTTACCTTTGGTGATGGTGTTTATGAAGTAATACCGGTATTCAATGGAAATATTTTTAGGGTGGAAGATCATCTGAATCGTCTTGCCAGCAGTCTCGCCGGTCTGAATATAAACATAGGGATCTCCAGGGATAAGTTAAAAAGTATTCTGGTGGAATTGTTACGGCGAAATCCGGCGACCGGCAATCAGCAATTGTATCTGCAGGTGACCAGGGGCGTCACCGAACGCGATCATATTTATGAAGATAACGTCACACCGACCTTTTTCGCCATGTGCAAAGCGATAACGAAGCGGGATTTCAGTGCCGGTGTCTGCGTGATTACCCATGAGGATATACGCTGGAAATATTGTCATATCAAAGCGACTGCATTACTGGCCAGTGTGTTACTGAAAAACCTTGCCAAGGCAACTGCAAACTGCCTTGAAGCGATTCTTATCCGGAACGGTATGGTGACAGAAGGCGCCTCCAGTAATGTATTTATTGTTGCAGATGGTATTATCAAGACACCCAAAAAAGATAATAATGTCCTGCCAGGAATCACCCGGGATTTAATGGTTGAGTTACTGCGCGACTCAGGCAGCTTGTGCCAGGAAACGGATATTAATGAACAGGAGTTACAACAGGCGGATGAGATCTGGATCACGGGCTCGACAATCGGCGTGGTTCCGGTTGTCACCCTGGATGGAAAAAAGATCGGAGATGGCAAGCCGGGGCGGTATTGGCATCAGGCCAGGGAATTATATGAAACATATAAAGTCAATGGTCCGCACACCTTGCAGCAACGGGATTACGTGGTATGAGTCACACTGCTCGCCGATCCTTTTGGACGATTAATGGTGCGCAGTATCACCGGCTGCACTCCAATGCGTATTTATAAACAATTTCAGATTGAGGCGGCACATTTGCTGCCCTATTTGCCCACAGAGCACAAGTGCCGGCGGTTGCACGGTCATTCCTTTAAGATTAGCGTGCACATTGAGGGCGCCCTGGATATAAAGCTGGGTTGGGTCATGGATTATGCGGACATAGGCAAGGCTTTTCAGCCCATCTTTGATCAGATCGATCACCAATATTTAAATGATATAGCAGGCCTGGAGAATCCAACCAGTGAGAATCTCGCGAAATGGATCTGGCGGAAATTACAAGACGCCTTGCCGAATCTGGTCGCGGTGTATGTTAATGAGACGTGTACATCGGGTTGTATTTATGAGGGCGATGATTAAAATAGTAATATTCCAGTCAGATGAAGTTTAATGAAAAATTATTTCTGATAGTCAGCATCACTACTGGGTGCATTGGATTCTGTGCGGCGGAGCAAAAGGTTTTGGGAAAGCAGGATTTGGATCCGGGAAAAAATGGGAATCACACTCGGAATATAACATTAAAATCAAGCCGGGAAAAATAGAGACCCATGACTGCAACGCCGAGTTAACCGTGGATTATCTGCAATTTAATAAGCAGGCAAAAGTAGAAACAATTATAGAAAACAGCGATTGTCCGGTATCAAAGGGGAAGTACACTGTCCGGTTAAAGATCAATAATGCAAAGGGTGAATTGCAGGTGATTGAACAAACGGAGAAATGGCGCAGCGACGATGGTTTGCCATTCAGTTTGCAGAAATATTATGACATCGGTGAAAATGCTGAACTGCTTAGAGTAACTACCAGGGGCCTTACCTGCGAATGCGTTACCCTGGAGCGGCCTGCTAATTAGCCGAAGGAATTTCTGGTTAACGCAGGTTTTTCCCTAACTTTTTATCCCCGTCCCGTTGTGCAATAAATATAGCGCATAACCCGCCAGTACCAGGATGAAGGTGCTGATAATCGCAAATGCAGAGTAAATATTGATGTCCGAAACCCCCAGCATCCCGTACCTGAAGGCATTGACCATATAGAGTATCGGATTAAACAGCGATACCGTTTGCCAGAATCCAGGTAATAGCTCGATGGAGTAGAAAACGCCACCCAGGTAGATCAAGGGGGTCAGGACGAAAGTCGGCACGATGGAGATATCATCAAATTTCTTGGCGAAAATCGCATTCAGTAAACCGGCAATCGAGAACAGGACCGCCGTCAGGAATACGACGGCGATTACGATAAGATAACTGGAAATATGCAGGTCGGTAAAATATACAGCGATGAGGGTCACCACCAGTCCGACCGCTAGTCCCCTGGCCACGCCACCCGTGACAAAACCGGCCAGGATAGTGAAGCTGGATACGGGGGCGACCAGTATTTCCTCCACATGGCGTTGAAACTTGGCACTGAAGAATGAAGAAACGACATTGGCGTAGGAGTTGTTGATGATCGCCATCATGATGATGCCGGGACAAATGAAATCCATATAGCCGACGCCATGCATGGAGCCGATCCGAGGCCCGATCAAATGCCCGAAGACGATGAAATAGAGCGTCATACTGACAGCCGGCGGGACAATGGTCTGCAGCCAGATACGCATGAAGCGGCTGATTTCCTTGATAACGATTGTGTTAAACGAGATTAAATGCGGCTTAATTTTCATAACCAGGGACAGGCGCGTTTTGCGGGTGCTCTTTTACCAGCCGGAGGAACAATTCTTCACCCACCCAGCCAACCCCAGCTCCGCGGCCAAGCGGTAGAGGAACGGCCGGAATCCGACGCCCTGCACAGCGCCGCGAAGACTGACCCGCAGGCGAACCATTTGAGACGTCCACACGACGGCCGGAACAGTTTTAGCGCTCAGACTCATGGCAGACTGGCGGGGCTGTTCGAACGATCGCTCCCGGGCATTGGCTTTGTTGCTATTCCGGTCCTTGATTCGGGCTCGGTTTTTGAGGACGAGCGCGAGGACGTGGACGAACCGACCGAAAGGGCTTTCGGAGCGTGTTCCAAAACCGCGTTCATCACCCGTGCCACGATGGAAGGCAGAGCCGCACGCAGGGCGGTCGTTAGTTCAGTGCCCATCGTGAATGGGTCGGACACTTCCACTGCGAGGATCTTTACTTCGTTCGGCATCGAAAGCCCCAATTCTTTCCCCAAGGCCAGGGCTTCGCCAACCCCAAAGAAGTGAGGCGCTGCTCCGCGCAAGGTCTTTAGGCCAAGGCAGTCAACCTCGTGAACGTGTCCGGGAGGCGCCTGTCCAGTCCGGACCGCGTCCACGACAATCAATTCTCGCCAGCCAACGATGAAGTCCAAGAGCGCCAACCCCATCTCGACACATTCCTTCGCTTCGACTCCCTCAAGGCCGGTGAGTCGGCGGCTGACTTCACGAACCACGACCAAGCCGATCGCATCATCGGTCAGGATGTCGTTGCCCAGGCCAAGCAACAGAAGCCTTCCGGCGGAATCGCTGAGGCCTTCCGATACTGGTCGCTCGGGTTGAGCAGGCTGCTCAACGGGACCGGCATTCTGCACTCCAGGATTGGACAACATCGTTACTTTCGGGCAATGCCTGACGCAGCAACTCTTTGTTCCCGGAAGTAGATTCCCGGCAGCTTGCTGCAACTCACCTTAGTTTCGCGCACGCGACTTAAGCAAGGCTCACCTTAGGTTGCGAACTTGACGCCATTTCTTGGTTCATTTCCAAAGAGCGCTCCAACTTGAGGGCACACTTCGCGAAGTGTGCCGCGCCGCTTTCGATTGGAGGAGAGCGCCGACTGGGCGGGCGGAAGCGGTTGGCCGTGCCAATGCCAAAGCGGTGACTTTGCCTGCACTTACTCCCCAGACGGTGGAATAGAATACAGTTTGTTGCGGCGATCTTGGCTTGTGGCTAGGCGCGAGGAGGGGAGCATAGCCGCAGAGCTCTGTGACCCGACGAGCAACAACGCCACAAGCCAAGAGCGCCGCAACCCTCCGGGCAGAGGCCCTTTTGCCCTGGGGCTTCGTTGCTCGCTCGGTCGAGTATCGCTGTGGATACACTCCCTTGCTCGCGTCTCGCCCCAGGGCAAAACGGTGCTCTACAAACTGTATTCTATCCCACCGTCTGGGGAGTACCCCACAACTG